>PFFX01000059.1:51090-55106 GCA_002783385.1 Rhodobacterales bacterium CG15_BIG_FIL_POST_REV_8_21_14_020_59_13
CCGCCACGGCACGGATTGCGGCAATGCGATGCGCCTGATCCTCGATACTGTGCAGCCCCTCACCGCCGACGATCTGGTCCTCGAAATTCAGCCCCGCCGCGCCCGCCGCGATCAGGCCGGCAATATTGGGGGCGAGAAATTCCGGCCGCTTTGCATATCCGCCCTCGAAATCGATACTGACCGGCAGATCCACCGAGGCGGTGATCCGCGCGGCAATGGCCAGCAGCGTCTCCAGCGGCAGGGCCTGCCCGTCCGCATAGCCTTGCGCGGCAGCCACAGACCAGCTGCCCGTGGCGATGGCTTTCGCCCCGGCTTCGGCCACAGCCTTCGCACTGCCCGCATCCCAGATATTGTAGAGCACCAGCGGTTCGCCCTTCTTGTGCAGGGCATGGAAGGCGCGGGCTTTTTCAGCTAGAGTCATAAGGATTTCCAATCGATCTCGCTATGGCGGTCCAGCCGCCGGGACGTATCCGGCATCGGATATTTCAGGCCCGACCCGCAATTATAGAGAATGATGTCCGCATCGCGCTCGATCAGCCCGTCCGCGATGGCGATTTCCATCGCGGCATAGGTCGCCGAGCCTTCCGGCCCCATCAACAGCCCGTCCTCTGCGCCGATCCGGTGCCAGCAGCGCTGGATATGTTCATCGGTCACGGCCAGCGCTGCGCCGCCGCTTTCGCGCACGGCGCGCAGGATCAGGAAGTCGGCGACCGCTTTCGGCACGCGCATCCCCGCCGCCATCGTGTCGGCGTCCAACCATTCCCCGGCATGGTCTGCGCCCTCATTGAAGGCTTTCACGATCGGCGCACAACCGGTCGATTGCACCGCAAACATTTTCGGGCGCTCCGGGCCGATCCAGCCGAGCTGTTCCATCTCGTCGAAGGCTTTCCACATGCCGATCAGGCCGGTGCCGCCGCCCGTGGGATAGAAGATCGCCTCCGGCAGCCGCCAGCCCATTTGCGCGGCGAGTTCCAGCCCCATCGTCTTCTTGCCTTCGGCGCGATAGGGCTCTTTAAGGGTAGAAAGATCAAACCAGCCCGCCGTGTCCTTGCCTTCGGCCACCAGCGTGCCGCAATGATGGATCAGCCCGTTGACGCGGAACACCTTGCCGCCCTGCAGGCAGGTTTCCTGCACATTCACTTCCGGCGCATCTTCCGGGCAGAACACATAGGCCTGCATCCCGCCACGCCTTGCATAGGCCGACATCGCCGCCCCGGCATTGCCCGCCGTCGGCATGGCCAGCTTTGTCAGGCCTAAACTTTTCGCCATCGAAACGCCCAGCGCCAGTCCGCGCGCCTTGAAACTGGCGGTCGGCAGGCGGCTTTCATCCTTGACGATGACGCGGCCCGTCGCGCCCGCAGATTTTGCCGACACCGGAATCTCGATCAGCGGCGTATCAACTTCGCCCAGACGCAGCACGTCTTGGTCGCGGGCCACCGGCAAAAGCTCGCGCCATTTCCAGAAACCGCCGCCGCGCGCCCAGATGTCATCGCGGTCGATCTCGGCCTTCGCCGTGTCCAGATCATAGCGCGCCAGCAAGGGCTTTCCGGCGGCGGACAGATTGTGCGGCCGGTCTTTTTCATAGCGCTCGCCCGTGGCAGAACAGTCGAGATGGGAGAAGTAGTTTTTATAGCTCATGCGCGATTGTTAGGCGGGCTCGGCGTGAGCGGCAAGTACTCAATAAGCGCTCCTTCGAGGCTCGCATTCGCTCGCACCTCAGGATGAGGTAGATGGATGGCAAAACGCTTATCTACCTCATGGTGAGGTGCCCACCACAGGCGGGCCTCGAACCACACACATCATGGTTTCGGGACAAGATCGCCTATTGGGAATTGTTGTATCAACGAGGCTATTCAATCGCTTGAGATCAAGTTATTGATCGAAACATGAGCGAAGACAAAAACCAACGCCGCACTTATCCTTTCAAGACCAAACGAGCTGTTGTCCGAATGAAACGATCCGTGAGCCGAGGGGGGTTATCGGGGTTGTCATCACGGTCATATTTTTCGCTTTGTATGGTTTTCGAGCAGAAACCGTGGGCGAAGTGCTTTTGATAGGTTTGTTCAGCGTATTTATTGGCGCACTGATGGGTGCATATTCAATTTTCCTGGCGGGTGCGCCACCGCGGAAGTGATCAGCCTCGAACCACGCATTAGATCAACCCCAGAGACTTGAAACTCGCCGTCATTTCCCGGCCGATGATCAAATGGTCATGGACGATGATATTGAACGGCTTGGAGGCATCGACAATGGTTTTGGTGATCTCGATGTCAGCGGTTGAAGGCGTCACATCGCCGGACGGGTGATTGTGAACCAGTATGATGGCGCTGGCTTCATGGGCGAGGGCGCGCTTGACCACTTCGCGCGGAAAGACGGGGGCCTGATCGACTGTGCCTTTTGAAATCACTTCATCGGCCTTCAAACGGTTTTTCTTGTCCAGAAACAGCACCCGGAATTGCTCTACCGGCTCATGCTGCATGGCGGTGCGGCAATAGGAGATCAGCGCCGGCCATGACGAGATAACGGGCCGGTCCAGCGCGCCTTCCAGCGCCATGCGCGCCGAGGCGGCTTGCAGCAGTTTCAGATCAATCGCGGTCTTCTCGTTCACACCCTTGATATCTGTCAGCGCTTCAATGGACGCGGCGGCCACACCGCCCAGATCGCCAAAGCGGGCAATCAGATCCTTGGCCAGAGGTTTGACATCGCGGCGCGGAATGGAACGGAACAGGAAGAGTTCGAGGAGCTCATAATCGGCGAGGGCGTCACCGCCCGCCTTGGCAAAACGCGCTCTTAAACGGTCGCGATGACCCGCATGATGGGGTATCGCCGCCTTCTCAGTCATGCCTCAACCGGCATAGGGCGGGCAGTCGAGCCCGGCAGGAGAGGCCGTGAAGATTTCTACTCCGTCTTCGGTAACCGCCACCGAATGTTCAAACTGTGCCGACAGGGATTTGTCGCGCGTCACGGCGGTCCAGCCATCAGCCAGCACTTTGGCGTCAGGACGGCCCAGATTGAGCATCGGTTCGATGGTGAAGAACATGCCCGGTTTCAGCTCGACGCCTTCACCGCGGCGGCCATAATGCAGCACATTCGGGCTGTCATGGAAAAGCCGGCCAATGCCGTGACCGCAGAAATCCTGCACCACGGAACAGCGGTTGGCTTCGGCAATCTCCTGGATCGCGGCACCAATATCGCCCAGCCTTGCGCCGGGTTTGACCTCGGCAATACCGGCCATCATGGATTCATAGGTAACCTCGACCAGACGCTCTGCCTTGCGGCGCGGCTCGCCGACGATAAACATGCGCGACGTGTCGCCATGCCAGCCATCCAGCAGGATGGTGACGTCGATATTGACGATATCGCCATCCTTCAGGAGTTTGGGCCCCGGAATGCCGTGGCAGATCACATGATTGATCGATGTGCAGGAAGATTTGGTGTAGCCGCGATAGCCGAGCGTTGCCGGAACACCGCCCTGCGCAAACATGAATTCGCGAATCGCGTCGTCGATTTCCTCGGTCGTTACGCCGGGCTGAACCAGCGGGACGATATGATCCAGCGTTGCCGCAGCGGCCTGTCCGGCCTTCCTCATTCCGGCAAAGCCCTCTTCGCCATGCAGCTTGATACGGCCATCGCGCGATGCCTCGTCCGCGCCATCCGTTTGGAGGTCGTAATTCAGATTCATGTCCTGTCCAGTGCGCTCATGGCTTCCATATAGACAGAACGCGCCGCGTTTGAAACGCCGCGCGCCTGTCTTTTGACAATCAGGCAGGATTCCCTAGAGCATTTTCAGCGAAAGTGGAAACCGGTTTCGCGGTTCGAAAATGCGGCAAAACAAGAGACTGGAGTCTGTTCACTGACTTCGAAATCAGTGAAAAGGCTCTAGGGTCAGGACCTGCTGATCTGGCTGCAGTAGCCCGGGCAAATCCGCCCGGTCCGAAGGACGGCCACGCTGACATCGACCTGCTGTGTCAAAGCCCTCGACCGGGGGATTGGCCCCGCGCTTCGGGCTTTTCCTC
>PFFX01000135.1:0-8909 GCA_002783385.1 Rhodobacterales bacterium CG15_BIG_FIL_POST_REV_8_21_14_020_59_13
GACCACCGGATGGGTGAGAATAAGAAAGTCATTTTTCTCGACACCATCGGCAATGATCCGTGCAGCGTCTTCCGCCGTGATCAGGCCATCCACCGAGGTCATCACTTCGGGCAGATCCTTGGTCATGTTGGTTTTGACATATTGCGGACAGACGGCGTGGGCCTGAATGCCGTCATCGCCGTGACTGATGGCGATGCTTTCCGCGACAGAAATGGCCGCCGCCTTGGTCGCGGAATAGGCGGCATCGCCAATCTGCGCGAGCAATCCGGCCGCTGAAGCGGTGATCAGAAACGCGCCGGAGCCGCGCTTCGTCATGCCGGGCAGCACATGGCGGGCCGCATAGACGGCGTGCATGACATTGATCTGCCAGGCCTTCTCCCAGTTTGAATTGGGTGCACCCGCAGCGCCGCCCACCGGGCCGTCTGAATAACCGACTCCGGCATTGGCGTAGAAAATATCGACCGGGCCCATATCACGCTCGACGTCGGAGATAAAGACCGCCATCTCGCCTTCATCGGCGACATTCACGCGCTTGCCGAACCCGCCGCATTCCTTTGCGACCTTGTCGGCGGCAACCCCGTCGAGATCACAGCAGGCCACACGCGCGCCGCGTCTGTGAAACTCGCGCGCCGCAGCCGCGCCAATCCCGCCGGCACCGCCTGTGACGATGGCAATTTTTCCGGTGAAGTCCATGTGTTCCCCCTGCTTGTATCAGGACAACATGGCCGTGAATGCACGCCGATGTCGAGCCTTGATGGCGGCAGCCAGCGTGGCGGTCAGGTCAAAGGAGGGCTTATTCTTCCTCAAACAGTTCGTTGAGATAGGCGGCGAGGCGGATACCGCCCTGTGACAGCCGTGTCCGCATTGTGGCACGATGTTCGAACACATAATCCCATTGCAAATGAGCATTGTGGGGATAGAGCGAGGGGCGTATCCTGGCGCTCTCGGAGATCCAGACATGCGGGTCGGTCACCGACCAGTCCTCGGCTTGCGCCGGCGTGATCCGGCGGTCCAGCCATTCCGTCATTTCCGAATAGGAGAGCTGTTCATAATCCACCATATCTTCATCCCAGATGAGATGAAGCGTCGCCACATGCTCGAAGAAGACCACCGTGACATCATTGCCGCCGCGATCCGTGCCGTCGCCCACATGCATGGGCTGATGCAGATCTCCGATCAGGTGGATCACAAACCGCAAGGCGCGCTGGCGGTCTTCCAGTGATGCGGTCTCGTCTGCCGCGATGGCGGAAAACATTTCCAATGCCGTATAGGCATCGCCGGCCTCGGGTGCCATTGACACATCATACTCAGTGCCTTCCGGGATGGTCACATAATGATAGGGTCCCGCCGCCCGCCAGAAATCCTCACCGCTGGAGCGCATGAAATCCGGCCAGTTAGAAGCTTCGGCCAAGTCTTCCACGCCCAGAATCTCCTGAATCGCCGCCCGGGCCTCATCGGAGAGGTGGCGATCGGCTATCGCGCCCGTTACGCGGTGTCCGGTCTTGCCCCAGGCGAGCGCCGGTGAGGCAGCAAGCAAAAGGGCGGCGGTAGCGGTGAGAATCTTTTTCATGGAATCCGTTTAGCGGGCATTTGTGACAATCATGAGTCTCGCAGATCCGGTGAATGTATAGCCATCCTGCAACAAGCCGCCAATATGCCCTTCGCTCTCATTTTGTCGGCTGGCTTGTCCCGTTGCGGTAGTCTCACCCGCCAGCGTCCCAGCCCTGAGCGCGTTTCATGTGAGCCCGGCCCGCAGCACCGGCGGGGATGACAAATGCCCGGGCCGCGCGCAACGGAAACAACTTGCTTGTCAGGATCATTAAACCCGCCAGCGTCCCAGCCCTGAGCGCGTTTCATGTGAGCCCGGCCCGCAGCACCGGCGGGGATGACAAATGCCCGGGCCGCGCGCAACGGAAACAACAAAAAAGATATCACTGACTTGCCCAGCCGAAGCTCGCGTCAGCGAGCGAAGGCTGGTGACCCCGGCGCGATTCGAACGCGCGACCTCCAGATTAGGAATTCTGCCTTCATAATGCGTTTTCAAACGGTTACGAGTAAATTGCCGCCCTCATGGCATCAATCATTTCAAAGGGTCACTTGTGACATGTAAGCTTAATCACTCCCGCTCACATGAGCCTGCCCGATGGCACGCCTTGAAGATGAAACTTCGATCACGCCTGTTCATGAACCCAAGAGTATAGTCACAAACGCACTGTTTGAAATGCTGGAGGATTGGGAACATCAACTTACCCGCAGCGACTTCAATACGATGGCTGAGCCACAAGCCAAGAGGCCGCAGCTATGAGCCTGAGGCATTGGCGCGTACAGCCATTTATAATTTTGCCCATCCATCTATTGCAATCTTGACCGCCACCGGTTTATAATTATGACCGGCCATATTCAATAAAAATAATATGATAGAGAGGTTTAATGGTAGTAACGATTCCCCGTTGGCAAAAACCGCGTATTGATCTCCGCATGAAGACACGGCGCGTCTTGCTACTCGCTGGGCCGCGACAATGCGGAAAGACAACGCTTGCGCGAAGCCTGCCGGACGGCAACACGGAATACCGCACGCTAGACGACCCCGGCTTGCTCTCATTTGCGCTCGCTGATCCGAAAAGTTTTGTGCAACACGACAAGCAGATGCTGATTATCGACGAAGTGCAACGCGCACCTGACTTGTTGCTGGCAATAAAGCAGGCAGTCGATGTGGATACGCGTCCCGGCCAATATCTTCTCACCGGATCAGCTAACCTCGCGGCTATCCCTTCTGTTCGGGAATCCCTTGCTGGACGAATAGCGAAAATACGGTTACGGCCATTTGCACAGGGAGAACTGGCAGGCGCACAGCCAGCTTTTCTGGACCGAGCGTTTGATGGGAATGTTTCAACGCCCAAAATGGTCACTAATCGGGACCAACTAATTAGTCTGGGCATCCGGGGCAACTATCCAGAGGTTATTACGCTAGACAATGACGAACGTCGCGATTGGCATCGGGACTATCTCACGGCGATTCTGGAACGCGACCTAGCAGACATTACCAACATTCAACGTAGCGACGCCATGCGTCAGCTCGTGAAAGTTTGTGCAGCTTGGTCGTCGAAACTCATCAACATCGCCGACATAACAAGTAAATTGCCGATCAAACGACCGACTGTGGAAAGCTATCTCAACGCATTGGAGGCACTATACCTCGTAGACCGTATTCCTGCATGGACACAAACGGACTACGGCAAGGCCGGAAAGCAACCCAAGTTATTTATGCCAGATAGCGGGCTGATGGCGTCCGTTCTGGATTGGAGTGCTCCTCAGGTACGACTGGATGCAGATCGATCCGGGAAGCTTATGGAGACGTTGGTGTATGCGGAGCTTGCAGCCATCGCTGACGCTGCCGGTGGGTATACTATTTATCACTATCGAGACCGCAATCACCGAGAAATCGACTTCCTCGTTGAGCGAGAGAAAGATGGGGCTTTACTCGGAATCGAAGTGAAAGCTTCAGCGACCGCACACAAGGACGATGCCAAACATCTGGAGTGGTTCCGGGATAACATCGCTGGAGATCGTCAATTCCGCGGCTTGGTAGTGTATTCGGGTGAACATGCGTTCAGACTGGGTGACAGGATCAGCGCGGCACCGATAAGTGCAATGTGGGAATAGATGATCTGTTCCCCGGAAAACTCCAGCTTCCGGCGGTTCAATCTTGGGGAGCAGCGCACTGGCTTGCCGTGCCGAAGATCGCGTCAGCGAGCGAAGGCTGGTGACCCCGGCGCGATTCGAACGCGCGACCTCCAGATTAGGAATCTGATGCTCTATCCTGCTGAGCTACGGGGCCATGAGCTCTCCTTGTCCTGTAAAACCGGCCAAGCTGCAACCGCGACATGCCGGATCATTGGTTTGCGTCTTCCCTCGCGTCTTAAAAACCGCATTTGCCGCCCCGGACTCGACTCAGGCGCGTGTCCGGGCTTTTCTTCCCGGTATGCGGGCAGGGTGGGTGCTCATAACAATCAGTCTCTGGCTGATGGCGGCCGCGCAGGGTTTGGCGCAAACGGTGACGGCACATCGCCTGAATGATTTCGGCCTGATCGCGGTATCGTCCGCGGAGGGTGAAACGCTGACCCTCAGACTCGCCGGCATTGAATTGCCGCGCGATGGCACCCCCGGGCATGGACTCGCCATGCAATTCATCGATTCACAGCTGGACGGCCAGACCGTCAGGCTTCTGTCCGGCCGTGAGGAACGCCTCGACCGCTTTGGCAATCTGATCGGGGATCTGGATCTGGGCGGGCAAACCCTCTCTGCGCGCCTGGTCCGCGAAGGGTTTGCCATCGCCTATTCCTGGCCAGACACACGCGACACCGCTGCGCGTCTCCTGCCCCTGGAAGCCGAGGCCCGGGAAGCGGGCACAGGGTTATGGGGGGGTGGGGTCTTTGTGATCCGGTCGCCAGAGCCCAATACGCTCGCCCTTTATCTGGAGACCGTGCAGATCATCGAAGGCCGGGTCATTTCCATCGGCGATACACGCGACCGGCTCTATCTCAATTTCGGATTTGAATACCGGACAGACTTTACCGTCTCGATTGAACAAAGGGATACCGCCAGGTTTGAAGAATCCGGCCTTGATCTCAGGGCGCTGGAAGGCCGCATCATCCGCGTGCGCGGCTGGATTCAAGCGATCAATGGCCCGTCCATCTCCATCGATCATCCCGAACGGATTGAAGTCCTGACGCCATGATGAGGCGGCCCTTGCTAGATCAGGCCGGCGGCCTCCGGATCACCGAACCGGGTGGTCAGCGACTTCTTAAGCTTGGTCAGCGCCTGATGCTCGATCTGGCGCACCCGCTCCTTGGATATTCCCAGACGCTCGCCCAGAGCTTCCAGCGTGACAACCTCTTCGCCCAGCTTGCGTTCGCTGATGATCAGCTTTTCCCGGTCGGTCAGGCTGTCCATGGCTTCATGCAGCCATTGCCCGCGCTTTTCGGCGTCATGGGACTGCATCACAACTTCTTCCGGCGCCGGACGGTCATCCTCGAGCAAGTCCTGCCATTGGCTTTCACCATCCTCGGTGAAAGGCGCATTGAGGGAACGGTCAGAGGCCGCCAGCCGTGAGGCCATCGTGTCGACATCCTTTTCCGGAACCCGCAGCGCCTTGGCAGTCTTCGCCCGGTTTTCAGGAGAGATATCACCGCCATTGATGTCATTGATCATCGCCCGGACACGGCGGAGATTGAAGAATAGTGTCTTGTGGGCAGATGTCGTTCCGGTGCGCACAATGGACCAGTTGCGCAAGACATAATCCTGGATCGAGGAGCGTATCCACCAGGCCGCATAGGTCGAGAAACGCACTTCGCGCTCGGGTTCGAATCGCGCGGCGGCCTGCATCAGTCCCACATTGCCTTCCTGCACAAGATCGGCGAAGGGCAGGCCGTATTTGCGGAATTTCGAGGCAATTGCGATTACCAGCCGCATATAGGCTTGGGTCAGGGCGTGCAGGGCTTTTTCGTCGCCGTCATCACGCCAGCGGATCGCCAGCACCTGTTCTTCCTCGCGTTCAAGCAATGGCTCGGCCATCGCGTTTCGCAAAAAGGCACGGTCCGCATCAACGGAGCGGGGACGGGCGGGGGGGTGCGTGTTTTGAGCCATACCCGATCTACGCATGGCGCGGGAATGTGGATCACAGCAGGCTGAAAATAAAACACCCGGCGCGAAGGCCGGGTGTTTCAGTCAATATCCGGCTGAAAACCGCCTAAGCGGCTTTCTTCAGCAGTGTCTGGGACAGCATGTCACGGGCGGCATCATGTTCGATGCTTTCGACAGCGGCCACTTCGCGCACCATCCGGTCAATCGCCGACTCATAGAGCTGGCGTTCGGAATAGGATTGTTCCGGCTGATCTTCCGCACGGTGCAGGTCACGTACGACCTCCGCAATGGAAATCAGATCACCGGAATTGATCTTCGCTTCATATTCCTGGGCGCGGCGGCTCCACATCGTCCGCTTCACCTTGGCTTTGCCCTTCAGGGTTTTCATTGCGTCCTTGACGATCTTGTCAGAGGACAAGGGACGCATGCCTGACGTGTCGGCCTTGGCGGTCGGTACGCGCAGAACCATTTTGTCCTGCTCGAAAGACACGACATAGACCTCGATCACGAAGCCCGCCACGGAATCCTTTTCCACGCCCACAACGCGGCCAACGCCGTGTGCCGGGTAAACAATATACTCGCCCTTCTTGAAGGACCGGTTGTCATTCGCCGTCTTTTTGCTCATGGAAGCTCTCATCTGGACCAAGGAAAAGGCGCACGCATCTACCGCCTCTGAAGACCTCTTTGTCAAAGAAAGTGGCCCTCAAAAGGGTATGTGACCTTCTCCCCCGGAAAACGGGCGTGCGGTCAGCGCCGCCCAACGCGAAAAGTGTATAGCATAATTTTTGGTTAAAAACAATTCGTTGCCGGACGAATAGCTTACGAGCCCTTGCCGGGCTTCCCGGAGAAGTATTTTTCAAACTTGCCGGTTTCGGTGTCGAATTGCGCCGCGTCTTCGGGCGGATCGATTTTTACAGTGATGACCGGCCAGATCTCGGCGTATTTGGAATTTATGGCCAGCCACTTGCCGTCCGGATCATCTTCGGTGTCGGGCTTGATCGCTTCCACCGGGCATTCCGGCTCGCACACACCGCAGTCTATACACTCGTCCGGATGGATGACGAGAAAGTTCTCGCCTTCATAGAAGCAGTCGACGGGGCAAACCTCGACGCAGTCCGTGTATTTGCAGCGCACACAGGCGTCGGTGACAATATACGTCATCGAATACTCATTCCGATCAGGTCAATAACAGGTTGGGCCGCACATGTGCCTGTGCGATGGAAAAGTCAATGTTTCCGGGCTGCGGCTTCTGCGCGCGCCCGCGCCAATACCCGCTCCCGGTCACTGACGGCGAGCAAAGGGGCGACGCGGCGGATAAAGGAATCCTCGAGGTGCGATTTCTCACCATCGGCCAGCGCCACCCGCCACAAATGCTCCACCAGGGCAATTCGCTCTGGTCCGGGCAGGCAGGCTTTAACCACTTTTGTGAATTGGTGATGGTCGGCGGCATTCGCCGCCAGGGTCTCGGCCCGGGAAAGCATTTCGGCGGCCTTGTCGGGTTCGAGTTTGAACGCCGCGATCAGAATGTTGTAGATCTGTTCGGCCTCGACATCGGCATAAATCCCGTCCGAGAGCGCGGCTTCAACCAAGAGCGCTGTGGCGGCAACATGCGGATCGAGCTCAGAGCGTGGCTCGGCCTCGTTGCCGCCGCTCATCATTTTCTTCAAGGCATCAAACATCGGGCGCACCCTCCCCGCTGATAAGCTCATACAATTGGCGCGCCTCCGCAGGAGGGCCACGCCGTTCGCCCAGAGCCATGATCTTCAGGCTAACGATCCGGCTGCGCAACGGAAAAATCAAGCAATCGCCCGGCCGGACCAGCGCTGACGGCTTCTCCACCCGTCTGCGATGCATGCCAATCCCGATCCGGATACGGCCCTTGTTGACATAGGCACCGGCGAGGCCGCGCGTCTTCATGAACCGCGCCCGCCACAGCCAGACATCAATCCGCACGGACGTCTCGCTCACTTGCCGCTCCGGCGCCCGGCCCGCCGCTTCGGCCGCTGGACAGGCAAGTCCGGCTTCAGGGCGGCGAGTGCCGCAAAGGGAGTATCGGTGATGATGGCCGGGCGGACGGGCGGCGGCGCAGAGTGTGTCCGCCTTTTCGCCCAGCGCTCCCCTTCGGCCTTGGCAGGGTCCGGACCTTTTTTAACCCGGCGGAAACCGAGACTGGCGAGGACGCCGCGTAAATCCTGAACCGAGCAGCCCAGCAGCGAGGTCATGGACGGCGCCAGTTCGAAATCACGCTTCTTGCCGGTCGCTCTGGCCTCACGGATGACATCGGCCAGCCGCTCCAGCATGTCGATACGGATGACGCGGGGTCCGCAGCGCTGGAAACCGGCAGCGGCATGATCGGCTGCCGGGCGGGACTCGTCAGCCGCCACGCTCATCAGCCCCGGGGCGGGCTGGAAAGCGCGTTGCCGATCGCCTTGATGGACCGCGCGCAAAAGCGCTGACAGGCCGGCGATTCTTGGCTTGATGAGGGCGGGCATAAAGACAGAACACTCGCCGATCTTTATGCCCAGCCTGCGCAGTGCCCGCCGCTCTGCAGACGAGAGCGACCGCACGTCCTCTTCCACTTCGCTTCGGGCAATCGCCCCGCCGTTTTCGGCAAGGCGAAAAGCCAGCCCCCGCGCCATGCCGCTCAGCGCCTGATTTGTTTCATCGGAAGTAATCCGCAGAAGCGGCTGCAGTTCACGGGATATCTGCTCGCGGATGCAGCGTTCGACATTTGCCTGTGCCCTCAATTGCGCTTCCGATGAGCCCAGCTCGCCACCGATGAGAGCGATTGCTGGCCGCGTTGGACTGGCTCCGGCCACTAGCTGAGCGATCAGCCTGTCCTGCCAGACAATGCGGCCCTGGGGATCCAGTGTCAGATCATCCTTTCCGGCTTTGGCGAGCGCTCCGAGGCGGCGGTTGATCTCGGGCCGCAGGGCTTTTTCAGCGGCCTGCCGCAAAGCCCGGGCTTCCAGCGCGGCACCTTCAACGTCTGCCTTGAACATCAAACCGTCCAGATGGCCGACCACATGGCCCTCAACGGTGACAGCTCCGTCTTCACCAAGGTCGGTTTCCAGCGCCTTGTCGGTGCGCAATCCCTTGACCAGAGCCGCCGTGCGGCGGTCGACAAAGCGCTGGGTCAGATGATCGTGCAGCGCGTCAGACAGCCGGTCTTCGACTTCACGTGCGCGCTCTCGCCAGAAATCGGCTTCTTCGGCCCAGTCGCCGCGATGCGCAACATAGGCCCAGGTGCGGACCTGCGAAAGCCG
>PFFX01000135.1:8980-14101 GCA_002783385.1 Rhodobacterales bacterium CG15_BIG_FIL_POST_REV_8_21_14_020_59_13
GCAAGCGGCCATTCGGACCGCGCAGATGGGTCAGGATCTGGCTGATCAGGCGCACATGGGCATCCAGTGACACTTTGCGGAAGTCCGGAATCCGGCAGATATCCCAGATCAGCCCCGTGCCTTGCGGCGTCCGCCCGAGATCGCGGACCACCTCATCTTTGGCCAGCAGACCCAAGGATAATTCATCTATCGGCTCGCGGGTGCGGCGCAGCAGGGGATTTCGCGAGGGCCGCGACAGGCTGAGTTGAAGCTGCTCAATCGACCGCAAATCCAGATCGCTATTGCGCCACTGGATTTGGTCAAGATAGGGAAAAGCGTGATTTTCAATCGCCCCGATCAGCTCGTGTTCAAACGGCTTGATCTGGCCCGTTTCACCGAATGTCCCGTCCTGCCGGAAGCGCCCGGCGCGCCCGGCGATCTGACCCATTTCGCTGGCAAGGAGCCGCCTGCGTCTGCGGCCATCAAATTTTTCCCGCTCGGCAAAGGCGACATGGTCGACATTCATGTTGAGACCCATGCCCACTGCATCGGTCGCGATCAGGTAATCCACCTCGCCGGACTGATAGAGACCGACCTGGGCGTTTCGGGTGCGCGGGCTCAGCGCGCCCATGACCACGGCCGCGCCGCCCCGCTGCCGCCGGATCAGCTCGGCAATCGCGTAAACGCTGTCGGAGGAAAAGGCGACAATGGCAGAGCGGCGGGGCAGGCGCGCCAGCTTGGTGAGTCCGGCATAACTAAGCGTCGAGAAGCGTTCGCGGCTGACGATATCTGCATCCGGCACGAGCTCGCGGATAATCGGACGCATGGATTCCGCGCCGAGCAACATGGTTTCTTCTGTGCCGCGCGCATGCAGGATGCGGTCGGTGAAGACGTGGCCGCGTTCCGGGTCAGCCGCGAGCTGGATTTCATCAATGGCCACAAAGGCCGCATCGAAGCTCAACGGCATGGCCTCGACCGTACAGATGAAATAGCGCGCCGTCGGCGGCACGATCTTTTCTTCGCCCGTTACCAGCGCCGTGGCGCGATAGCCCTTTTCCCTGACCACGCGGTCATAGATTTCACGCGCCAGCAAACGCAAGGGCAGGCCGATCATCCCCGACCGGCGCGCCAGCATGCGTTCCACGGCCAGATGGGTCTTGCCGGTATTGGTCGGGCCGAGAATGGCGGTCAGGGGCGCATAGGCAGTCATGCCTGCCATATAGCGGGCTTCGGCCTATTCGGCGACCGGCTCTACGGAAATAGACCGCGCCTCAATGGTGATCGCCCCGAAACCGGAATTGGTCCGGATCCGCACCGGCAGGTGGATTTCACCACTATTGAAAGGCGCAAGCCACAAGACAATGGGTTCGGCAATTTCAGACGCAGAGGGCATGTCTTCGGGATCATAACCCGCAATGGGTTCGTAGAAGGCATGGCAACGAATCGCCTCGCCACGCCAGGCGCGGGTGCGGATATCATTGGCACCGGCCACTTCCAGCCGCAAATCATAGCGCGCCTTGCCGTCAAACACCGGTATCCGGCCGGAGCATAATTCGCCCCGCTCGGACGATTGCCGCAATCCCAGGCGCAGAAGCGCGCTCACCGGGTCCACGGCACCGGCCCTCTGGCTCTCATTCGCTGGCGGCTGTCCCATCGATCCGAAAGGCGGAACGATATCCGGAGTGGCGATGCCTGCGGGGAAATCGATGCCCACGACCCGGCCCGACCCGCTGGAATGGTTCAGGTGTTCATACCGCCAAGGCTGCAGGGCACCGTCAGAATAACCGGAAATCCCGGCCTCAATGTCAGCATCGGAGAAAAGTGCCGCGAGGCCGGCCGTTGTGAATCGGGCGGTCGCGCCATAATTTTCATCGCTGATCTGGCCGCTGAGCTGGATATTCGCGACTCGGAAAATGATGACCGAGCCGGAATAGGAAATATTGATATTCATGGGCACCGCAGTCGGCGCATCAACATTGTCACGGGCCGAAGATACACTCGAGACAGCCAGAGCGATTACGCTTGCCGCCAGGATAGGAAGACGCATGTACACTACTCCTTAAATCACATCCCGCCCTCTGAAACCGGATGAGACCCGTATCGCGCATTCAACATGGCTGCAAGATGAATGCGGATTACGCTCGTCAGTGCTTGACGAATGCATCCGCCTTGGGTAAGTCCCGCGGCTCCTCGCTGAACGGCTGCGTTTGGCGTGAATGAATTTCTTTGAACGAAGGTATTGGCCATGTCACGGCGTTGCGAACTTTCTGGTGTTGGTCCCGCTGTCGGAAACAACGTCTCTCACGCGAAAAACAGAACCCGGCGCCGTTTTCTGCCGAATCTGTGCGATGTGACTCTGGCCTCAGATGTAATGGGCCAGTCCTACAAGCTGCGAATTGCCGCCAAAACGCTGCGCAGTATTGACCATATCGGCGGTCTGGACGCCTATCTGATGAAGGCCAAGGACGACAATCTGTCCGACCGCGTGCTCAAGATCAAACGCGCCCTTAAAAAGAAAACGGCTGCGGCATAGATCTTTTGGATCAGATGTAAGTTTCAACGTCCGCGGCTCCGGCTGCGGGCGTTTTTCGTTTGGGGGACAAGTGATGATTGCCGTACTTCCCGTCGACATCCAGAAAGGCTTGGACGACTGGCCCTATTGGGGCGGTGATCGCAGCACGCCCCATTGGAACGCAATGCCGCCAGCCTGAATGGCGAGTTCGCGCACACCATTTCCACGCAGGAAGCGGTTTCGCTGATCCATCCGGCGGGCTAGGGTGCCGCATATATTTTAAAGGGGAAAACAATGCGCAGTGCGATTCTGGGTACCGCTTTCATTCTGGCCGCCTGTTCCATGGAAGGAGCAGAGCGCGAAACCGCTGTGACGGTGGAGGCCGCTGACAGCGTCTTTTCGGGCGGGCCGATCTACACCGCCGATGAGAGCCGGGAGCAGGTCGAGATCGTGGCCGTGCGCGACGGGCTCATTGTCTATGCCGGAGCGGAAGCCGATATCCCGGATGGCCTGATCAGCGAGGCGACCACAGCCATCGATCTGGAGGGTGCCGCTATGTATCCCGGCTTCACCGACTCACACGTCCATGTCATCGGGCTGGGCGCGCGCGAACGCCTGCTCAATCTGGAAGGCACAACCTCCATCGCGGAATTGCAGGCACGTGTGGCGGAAGCCGCCGCGGATCTGCCGGCCGGTTCGGTATTGCAGGGGCGTGGCTGGATCGAGACCCACTGGCCCGAAGGCCGCTTCCCCACACGCCAGGATATTGATGCGGTGGTCCCGGACATCGCGGTCCTGCTGACCCGCGCCGACGGCCACGCCCTTGTCGCCAATTCGCTGGCGCTGGAGCGCGCCGGCATCACGGCAGACAGCGTGGCCCCCGAAGGCGGCGATATCCTGCGCGATGAAGACGGCGAGCCCACCGGCATGCTAATCGACACCGCCATGTTCCCGGTCAGGCAACTGGGCGGCACGTTCGAGGGCGAGGACCGCGCCAATGTCTATCTGGAAGGGGCCTGGTCGGCAGCGCGCTATGGCTGGACCGGCGCGCACGACATGTCTGTGCCCTGGGCCGATGTGGCGATGATCGAGGGCCTGTCGGAAGACTTGCCCCTGCGCGTCTATATCTCCGCCAATCCCGACGCTTTCGGCCCGCTGGTGCGCGACGGCCATGTCATCAGCGAAAACCGCCGTGTCATTGTTCGCGCCATCAAGCTCTACATGGATGGCGCTCTGGGATCTCGCGGGGCCGCCCTTCTGGAGCCCTACAGCGATGATCCGGGCAATTCCGGCCTCTTGCTCAGCCGCGGGGACGAAACGCTTTCCGGCATGGTTACAGCGCTTCAGGAAGGTATTCAGCTGAACGTTCACGCCATCGGCGATCGCGGCAATCAGCTCCTCCTTGACTGGATCGAGGAAGCCCAGGCCGCGGTGCCGGAAGATCAGCGCTCGATTGCCGACCCACGCTGGCGTGACGAACATACCCAGATCGTCGATCCATCTGACATTCCGCGCTTTGCCCAACTGGGTGTCATCCCGTCCATGCAGCCCAGCCATGCCATTGGCGACCTCTTCTTCGCCCCGGACCGTCTGGGCCAGGACCGCCTGGACGGGGCCTATGCCTGGCGCGCCCTGATCGATTCCGGTGTGATTATTGCCGGTGGAACCGATGCGCCTGTCGAACGCGGTGACCCACGCATTGAATTCTATGGTGCCGTGGCCCGCCGCGGACTGGATGGCACCCAGACCGCAGACTGGCATCCGAATCAGGCCGTCACCCGTGCCGAGGCCCTGCGCATGTTCACCGCATGGCCGGCTTACGCCTCTTTCCGCGAGGATGAGGTCGGCCGCATCGTGGAAGGCCTGCGGGCAGATTTCACAGTGTTTTCCGCCGACATCATGACCATTCCCGAAGAGGACATCCTCACCGTCGAGCCCGTCATGACTGTGCTGGATGGCGAGATCGTCTGGAAGGCGGAATAGACCCCTTGACCCTCGAAAGCCGCCCATTTCAAGGCCGCCTTTCTCTCCCCTTCAAAAAAAAGGGGGGGGGTAAAAAGGCGAATTCGCGCAGCGATGAGCCACGCGGGTGAGGGGTTGGCTCATCGCTACTCCGCGAAAGCAAAACTCAACAACAACGTCCGCTGGCGGCCGGAGAAATTATTGTCTGACAGAATGAAGAGCCGCATTTCGCCATTCACATGACCTACGGCAATACCCTCGAAATTGTCGATCGTCATGCCGGGTTCGAGTTCGGCCATACCATCCGGATAATTCATCGCCACCAAGGCGGTAGATCCAGGTGCCAGATTGGAGAGGTTCGAATCCAGCAAGACAATGCGGGCACGGTTTCCGATATCGCGCGAGTAGAACCGTTCCAGTGCAATGACGTTAGCCCCCACACGTGTAAGACTTGTCAGCCCGAAACCGGCCTCGGCCGGATAATTGATCACATAGGGCTCTTCGCCTTCACGCATAAGCCAGATCGAATGCGGTTGACCTTCGATGATCGGATACTCGATGCCCGCCCAGTATCCGCCCTCAGCCGGGGCCAGCGCCTCGATCCCGCCATTATCGCGCAAGCGGTCCAGGCCGGGCGGGACGGGCAGGGGTGTCGGCGTGGCAATTGC
>PFFX01000011.1:0-2730 GCA_002783385.1 Rhodobacterales bacterium CG15_BIG_FIL_POST_REV_8_21_14_020_59_13
CTTCGGCCTTGTTGGCGACCAGCACGACTTTCACGCCAGACCGCCGCACGACATCGGCAAACGCCTCGTCGAGCCCGGTGACACCTTCGCGGGCATCCATCACAAACAAGCATACATCGGCATCGGACAGCGCCTGTTCGGTCTGGGCGCGCATGTCGGTGCCCAGCTTGGTGGCGTCGGCATCATCAAAACCGGCGGTATCAATAATGCGCAGCGGAATATCGCCCAGACGGCCATGGGCTTCCCGGCGGTCACGGGTGACGCCCGGCATGTCATCGACAATGGCCAGAACCTTGCCCGCCAGACGGTTGAACAGAGTCGACTTGCCGACATTCGGGCGGCCCACCACCGCAATTGTGGGGACAGCCATATCGGTTAGCGCAGCGCGATCAGCCGGGCCTCATCGGTCACGACATAGATCGTTTCATTGACGATGATCGGGGCCACAAAGACCGGATCACCGAGATTGATTTGACGCTGAATGGTGCCATCGGCGGCGGACAGGATAACGGCGGTGCCGTGTGATCCTGTCAGAACCAGACGGCCCCCGGCCATGATCGGCCCGGACCAGGCAATCCGCCCGCGGCGGCGGCGCTCGCTCTCGAACTGTTGCAACTGGGTGATCCAGCGGATCGTCCCATCTGTCCGGTCGACGCAAACGACTTCACCATCGGTGGTCACCAGGAAGATGAAATCACCGGCAAGCCAGGGGGCGTGAAGACCACCGGCCGGTTGCGTCCACATACGCTCGCCCGTGCGCAGATCAAATGCGGCAAGAATGCCGGAATGGCTCATCGCATAGACGGAATCATCAACGATGACCGGGCTTCCGGCGACATCATTGATCGCTGAGATCGGCGTCAAACCACCGGTGCGGGTCAGGGCGTCATTCCAGATCGGGTTGCCGTTCTGGAGGCGCAGCGCCACGATTTCACCGGAGGCATAGGGAGCGATAATGATCTCGCCCAGCACGGCCACGCTGGGCGAAGTCAACAGGCGCGCCGGCTCGGAAATGCCCTGGTGATTCCAGACTATATCGCCGGAGGCCTGTTCGATTGCATAAAGTTCGTTATCGTCGGTTGAAACAAACACCATGCCATTCACGGCAGTCGGCGCAGAATGGAAAGGTGTCAGCGAGTCCGCGCGCCAGATCTCATTGCCGGTCGCCGCATCCAGCGCGGCAATGAAGCGATTGCCATTATGGGCAAAAACGCGGCCGCCATCAAAGGCCAGACCGCCGCCGAAAGTGGTGCGGTCCCGGCGAAATCCGGACCGCAAATTGGCTTCCCAGATTTCACGTCCGCTTTCCGGGTCCATGGCGTAGACACGGCCACGGCCATCCATCGCGTAGATCCGGCCATCGGCAAAGATGGGACGCGCATTGATTCGGCTGGAACGGTCAGACCCCGCACCAAAATTGCGGCGGAATAATATGTCGAGATTGCCTGTAGCCTGCGTGTGCTGCATGGCGTGGGTCGGATAGCCATCCGGTTGCGCCCAGATCGTATTGCGATAGGCAGTCGGCAGAATGACCGGCTGGCCCGCGCTGTCGGCATCCGCTTGCAGGGACTGTTCGAAGGACAGGATGGAGACACGCTCATCGTTGGGTGCCTGCTGGGTATCTGCTTGCTCGAGAAGCACGAACGGGTTGAGCCGCGAGGCGGTGTCCTGAACGGAAGAACACCCTGCGAGAAGCGCCAGAGAGGCGAGCAGCAAATACCGGCCTGAAGTGGAAAATGTCATCAGTTTAGTCCTGTCCGTCTTCGGCCGTTTCAGCGCCGTTTGATTCCAGAATGCCGACCGCGTCAGGCATTTGCGGGCTGTCTGCATTCAGGGTTCCGGTTTCCTCATCGACCTGATCGAGAACGGCCCCGAGATTGAAGGTGGCCGGATCAATCTCCGGCGTCTCCGGCAAGGCTGGCATCTGCAAAGCCGCATCCGCCGGCGCATCGAGCGCGGCCTGTTGTTGCAAGCGGCCGATCAATTCGACAGCGGCCTGGGCGCGCTGGGCCACCGGCAGTGCCAGCGCATCCAGATCATTGGCAATCGCTTCGTATTCGCCGCGCGCGCGCTCCAGATCGCCGTTTTCGAAGGCTTTGGCAGCAATCACCTCCATCGCCAGCAGGCGATAGGGACGGTCCAGCTGCATCATATCGCTGAGACGGTTTTGCAAATCGTCAATCGAGAGCTCCTCGAACAGCGCCATGGCCGCCTTGACCCGCGCCAGATCCGAGAAAGTGGTGGTCGAGAAGGTATCGGCCGCCTGTTCGAAGAAATAACCGGCCGTTGCGGCGTCTCCGCCCTGAAGGGCCAGATCGCCGCGCTGCATCAGAGCCAGAGCAGCGTACCCGCTGGAGGCGTCATCCGTAATCCGTTGCAATTCCAGATCAGCTTCAATGAAGCGCTCTTCTTCGATCCTTTCCAGAGCGGCAAAATAGCGGTCCGACATGGCATGAGACTGACGGGTCTGCCAATAGTCCCACCCTTGCCAGGCCGCTGCGGCCACCACAATCGCAATCGCGCCGCCAAGCACCCACGGGCCCCATGTGCGCAGAAGCACATTGTACTTGTCCTTGCGGAGTTCTTCTTCAACTTCGTGGAAAATGTCAGCCACGGAAAACGCCCTGTATTCTTTGATCAATCGGAGCCGGACACTAGCCGCGCTGCGGGCCAGCGGCAACCGCGCTGAGGGTCAGGACCTGCTAATTTGTCTGTAATGGCGGCCGGGAT
>PFFX01000011.1:2987-5698 GCA_002783385.1 Rhodobacterales bacterium CG15_BIG_FIL_POST_REV_8_21_14_020_59_13
TCGGTGGCATAGGCCGCGACCGCCTCATCCACCACGCCGGAAAGCTGAGCATAGCAGCGCACGAACTTCGGCGTCCAGTCGAACAGGCCGAGCATGTCCGGTGTCACCAGAATCTGCCCGTCACAGCTCGCCGACGCGCCAATGCCGATAGTCGGCGCTTTCACCGCCCCGGTAATCTCGCGTGCCAGACTTTCCGCCACGCCCTCGATGACGATGGCGAACGCCCCGGCGGCATCAGCTTCGCGCGCTTCATTGAAAACGCGGGTGCGCTCCAGATCATTGCGGCCCTTGGCCTTGAAGCCGCCTTCATTCAGCGCAGCCTGCGGACGCAGGCCGACATGGCCCATCACAGGCACGCCGCGTTCGGTGAGGAAGCGGATGGTGTCAGCGGCATAGACGCCACTTTCAATCTTTACCGCTTGCGCGCCGGTCTCAGCCAGAGCGCGGGAGGCATTCTCAAACGCCTGTTCCGGCGATTTTTCATAAGTGCCGAAAGGCAGATCAATAACCACCAGCGCCTGTTTTGCGGCGCGCATGACAGCCTGACCATGCAGGATCATCATGTCGAGGGTGACACCGATCGTGGAATCGAGGCCGTGCACCACCATGCCGAGACTGTCGCCGACCAGAAGCACATCGCAATGCGGATCCAGCAAGCGCGCCATGGGGGCGTCATAGGCGGTCAGGCAGACCAGAGGCTCGCCACCCTTGCGGGCGCGAATATCGGGAACGCCAATGCGTTTGGTCTTGTTCTGGGCAGACATGACCGCTTCATATCCGATGCGGCTGTTCAGCGATAGCGTTTGACTGGGTTAAATCTGCCGTGGAATGACAATCGCAAAACCGGCGATCATGATCGCCAGGACACCGGCGGCCAGCATTTCCGGCGAGGCATAGGTGAAGACCTGGCCGATCATCCCGTCGGCGGGCAGCAGATCGGGATTGGAGAAAAACCCCTCCAGCTGGGTGCCGGCCACGGCAGACCCGGTGGAGCCGGCCCCGCCCAGAATCAGGGCGCGGCGGCGGTCCGGCCGTGTGATGCGGCCCTGGACCCGCTTCACGAATTCCTCGGTGTCAATCGCATCGTCACGGCCTGGCTCTGCCGCGGCAAAGGCCGCGCGCAGACGATCATCAAACGGGTCATTCATGGTCATGATGCCATCGCCTCCTCTGCCTCGAACCAGGCCTTCAGCTTCTCGCGTCCCCGGTTCACATGCGATTTAACCGTGCCCAGCGGCATGCCGGTCGCTTCAGCCGCTTCCGCATGAGACATTCCGCTGGCATAACACAGCACGACACATACCCGCTCGTCTTCCTTCAATATTTTCAATCCGCGGTCGAGATCGACCACCGATCCCATGTCGCGCGGGGCTTCGACATCGTCAATATCCTGCCGGAAGCGTTCCATGGCTTTCTCGGTTGCCTTGCGCTTTCGCGCCGACATCAGGAATTCATTGTAGGCGATGCGGCAGAGCCACCCCCGGAATGAGCCACTGCCCGTATAGCTGTTGATCTTGTTGAACGCCTTGATGAACGCCTCCTGTGCCAGATCGTCGGCCAGAGCATGATTGCCGCACATCCGCGCCATCATCCCGCGCACGACACCTTGATGCCGGCGGACGAGCTCGCCAAAGGCCGCGCCGTCCCTGGCGGCAACGACCAATGCGATCAATTCCTCGTCCGATGCGCCCCGGGACACTGGACCCGCCTCCGCTTAACCGGCGTCGTCGGATGTGTCGCCCATAAAGACTCCGATACCGATGAGCGCCAGACCGATCAGACCCGGAAAGGCCGCAAAACCGATGAAGGCACGGAAGGCCTCTTCTTCATACTGGCCGATGGACCAGCCAAACACGATGCAGGCAAGCGCCACGGCAATCCAGATGATGCCCGAGCGGATCTCGCTGCCTCTCCTGCGGTCTTTCACGCCGAGGGCGCGTATGATTTCCGGGGTCAGTTCCGTGCCGCCCTGGGCCGCCACCCGGACTGTCTCGAGAATTTCGCGCTTGTTCTTGCTTCTGTAGTGAAAAACAATTCCGATAATGATCGCCGGCAACAGGATTGCCGATAACGGGATAAGCATCTCCATCTTCAATTCCTTTCATGTCTCCATGGCGCTCCACAGCGCCTCTCGGACCTATGATGCGTGCCGTGGCGACTTTGGATGCGGCGGCGCTATCCGATGATGCCGACGCCGAACAGATAAAGATGGAAGCGGGCCATAAGAATTGCGATCAGAGTGCCGAGAATGAGGGCGACCACATCCCCTCCCCAGCCCTTGGGCGGTCTGGGCGGATGGTCACCGCGCAGGAAGGCGGCGAAGATCGAAATCGTTGACCAGACAAAAAACGCCCCAAAAAGATAAACCGAAGACCGTTCGCCATTGGCCGCCAGATGCGCTCCGGACCACACCATCACCGCCAGCAACATGGGATGCTGAACAAAGCGGCGCAGATGGCTGGGCGTATAGGCCGCCACGATCAGGACCAGCGCCAGTGGGACCGCGACCAAAGCCGCCAGCCGTCCCCATTCCGGCGCGAGATACAGCGTCTCTGACGGATGCGCCTGTATCTTGCCGAAAATGATGAGGACCAACCCGGCCAGCGAAAACAGCGAATAAAGGACTTTGAAGCCCCCCGCCCCGAAGCCTGAAATCATGGCATTGCGTCCGCCCGGTATCAGCCGGATAGAGTGAATGCCGAGAAACAGAA
>PFFX01000124.1:0-13764 GCA_002783385.1 Rhodobacterales bacterium CG15_BIG_FIL_POST_REV_8_21_14_020_59_13
GAACCGGTTGAGGGCATGACGGCAAAACGGGTCACGCCTTCGATTCGTGTCGTGGCGATATAGGTCCCATTCGGATTGAAGCTGTCAGCAACATCGAGCGCAACCGAGAATTCGCTGTCCGATGCCGAAGCGTCATTGGTACTGTCTTCCTGCGAGATTTCGACAAGTCCGAGTTGGGAAAAGGGTGCGAATATGCCTGGAGTGATCCAGCCGCCATCGGCGTCAATGGTTTCAACGCCAACCGGAACGACGATATTTGCACCGACTGAGACAATCACACCATCGCGGATCAGCACGCCGCCAGAAGTGATCTGACCCTGATCCGTATTGGTGATGACGCGCCCGTTGAGAATGGCGAGGTCTTGTGCGGCCGCAGCGCTTGTCAGCGCGGCACCGGCAGCGAGAAGTGTAATGATCGGTTTCATCAGTCGTCTCCCTCACCAATCTGTCCCAGTTCAAAATCACTGACAGGTTGCACGCCATTGGCGCGGTCATACATGAGCGCGCCATCAATGTAGACGTTGTCGGCTTGCGCGTAGGTGGAGAAGGGGTGTGCTGACCAAATCACGATATCGGCACGCATTCCGGCTTCGATCGACCCCGTTTCATCACCAATGCCCAGCGCGCGAGCCGGATTGGATGTAAACCAGGCCACCGCTTCGGCATCCGAAATCTCCAGTCCCATCCGCCGGCCATCGGAGAGCGCTTTTGCGGCCTCCTGATTGAGCCGCTGAATGCCAAGCGCGTTATCCGAGTGGATCATGGCGCAAACCCCGCCGGCGTGGGTGAGGGCCAGATTCTCGCGGATACTGTCATAGGCTTCCATCTTGAAGCCGCCCCAATCGGCCCATACCGCCGCGCAAACACCGGCCTCGGCCAGAAGGTCGGGTATTTTGTAGGCTTCCACAGCATGATGGAAAGCCGTCACCTGATATCCGAACTCTTCGCTCATATCGATGACCTGAGCCATCTGATCTGCGCGATAGCAGTGCATCTGGATCAGGATTTCGCCCTCCAGAACGCCCATCAGCGTGTCGAGTTCCAAATCCCGGGTCGGGGCGGAATTGTTTTCCGGATCATCCCAGTGGTCATTCCAGCTATCGCGGTAATCCGCAGCGCGGATCCAGCTGGCACGGTATCCGGCCATATTGCCCATATCCGTCGCCGGCGACGTGCCACGGTTGCCATAAACGCGTGAAGGGTTTTCGCCACAGGCCATTTTCAGCGTGTAGGGCGCGTCCGGAAATTTCATGTCCTGAACGGTACGGCCTGCAACATTGCGCAAGGTGATGCCGCGTCCGCCGAAGAGATTGCCGGAGCCCGGCAAGACGTGGAAAGTGGTCACACCCCCTGCCAGCGCCCGGGCAAATCCCGGATCCTGTGGCCAGACGGAATGTTCTGTCCAGACCTCGGCGGTGTTTGGCTGGGTCAGTTCATTGCCGTCAGAATGCGCATCAACCTGTGGAGAGGGGTAATTGCCAAGGTGTGAGTGGACGTCGATCACGCCGGGCGTGATGAAACGGCCTGCGGCATTAACGATAACGACCCCTTCAGGCGCCTCCAGTCCCTGACCAATTGCCGATATGCGGCCATTCTCGATCAGGATATCTCCCGTTTCGATTTCGTTTCCTGCGCCATCGAAGATCGTCGCACCGGTGATGAAAGTGGTTTCGCTCGTCTGTGGCGAATATGTCGACGGATAGGGATCAAGGTCAAAGCGGACAAGGTCCGCCTCCTCACCGTCATCTCCACCTGTATTGTTTTCGTCGGCGTCCTGAGTGCCTGAGCAGGCGGCCATCGCACCCATGGCCAGCAAGGCTGTCCATTGCTTCCAGTCCAGTGACATATTAATCCACCCCTTGTGAGATCGCACCTCTGATACGGTCTTATTGAAGCGGGTGCCGGGGGGGCGTGTCAAACGTCTAGCGCGGATTCCGAGAATTGCGGCGCGTGATCCTGAATATACTGGAACCGCAATTCAGCCTTCTTGCCCATCAAAGTCTCGACCAGGGCTTCGAAAGCCGGTCGTCCAGCAGCATCAAAGGTGATGCGGGCCAGTTGCCGCACCGACGGGTTCATGGTTGTTGATTTCAACTGTGCAGGCGTCATCTCGCCAAGGCCCTTGAAGCGTCCGACATCGACTTTCGCACCGGCCTTGAATTCCGATTTCAGCAATTCCTCACGATGCGCATCATCGCGCGCATAGAGCGTCTTCGCCCCTTGCGTCAGGCGATAGAGAGGCGGTTGCGCCAGATAGAGCCGCCCGGCTTCGATCAGGCGTGGCATGGCCGTGTAGAAAAAAGTGATGAGCAAGGCGGCAATATGCGCCCCATCGACATCGGCGTCGGTCATGATGATGACTCGCTCATAGCGCAGATCATCCGGATTGAATCGCGAGCCTGTCTGGACCCCCAGCGCCAAAAGAAGATCGCTGATCTCCTGATTGGCCGCCATTTTGTCGGCAGTCGCCGAGGCGACGTTCAATATCTTCCCGCGCAAGGGCAGGATGGCTTGTGTTTTCCGGTCGCGTGCCTGTTTGGCAGACCCGCCAGCCGAATCGCCCTCGACCAGGAAAAGCTCGGTATTGTCCGATCCCGCACGGGAGCAATCTGCCAGTTTTCCCGGAAGCCGCAAGCGGCGGGAAGCCGTCTGGCGCTTGACCTGCTTTTCCTTGCGGCGGCGCATGCGGTCTTCGGCACGCTCGATCACCCATTGCAGAAGGACGTCAGCTTCCTTGGGCGCGCCGCCCAGCCAGTGGTCAAAGCGGTCACGGACAGATGTTTCGACAATACGTGCAGCCTCCGCCGTGGCCAGCCGGTCTTTGGTCTGACCCTGGAATTCCGGATCATGGATAAAGACGGAAACCAGAGCACCGGCCCCGCCCATGACGTCTTCAGGTGTGACGAGATTGCCTTTCTTGACGCCGGCCAGCTCGGCATAGGCCCGCAATCCTTTGGTCAGCGCATTGCGCAATCCCTGTTCGTGAGACCCGCCTTGCGGAGTCGGCACGGTGTTGCAGAAAGACTGGACGAAGCCATCGGCATCGCCAAATCCGACGAGTGACCAGCTGACGGCCCATTCCACGGCTCCGTGCCCGGCTTCTTTGTCGATCCGTCCGGCAAATTGCGACTGTGTGACCTGGCTTTTCTTGCCGATGATTTCGGTCAGACGATCTGAAAGCCCGCCGGGGAAATTGAGCACGGCCTGGACAGGGGTATCAGTCCCGGCAACCAGCTCCGGATCACACGTCCAGCGGATTTCGACCCCTCGCCGCAGGAAGGCTTTCGACCGCGCCATGGCAAACAGGCGCGCCGGTTTGAGTTGCGCTTTGCCATGAAAGATCTGCTCATCTGGTTTGAAGCGGACGCTGGTCCCGCGCCGGTTGGGCGCCGCGCCGATTTTTTTCAGGTTACCGACAGGGTGGCCGCGCTCAAAGACCTGCCGCCACAGGGTTTTTTCCCGGGCGACTTCCACTTCCAGCCGTTCGGACAGGGCATTGACGACTGCTGCGCCGACCCCGTGCAGGCCGCCTGCTGTCTTGTAGGATTTATCCGAGAATTTTCCGCCGGCATGGAGGGTGGTGAACACGACTTCCAGCGCGGATTTGTCCTTGAATTTCGGATGCGGACCGGTGGGAATGCCACGGCCATTGTCGGTGACTGTGACAAAGCCGTCGGAATCCATCCGCACGTCGATGCGGTCAGCCCAGCTGGCCACAACCTCGTCCATTGAATTGTCGAGCACTTCGGCAAACAGATGGTGCAGGGCCCGCTCATCGGTTCCACCGATATACATGCCCGGACGGCGGCGGATCGCTTCCAGCCCCTCCAGCACCTCGATGGAATCGGCATCATAGGATGTCCCGCCCGGATCGGGGGCAGGGCGATAGCTGGTTTCCGCTTCAGGATTGTCGTCCGGCTTTTCTCCAGCCGGTTTGTCCGGCCTGGATACGGACGCTGGCGGGGCGGAAAACAGATCGTCTTGTTCAGGTTTGGCGCTCATGCGCGGATATTGCCCGAGTCGCAAACGGAAAGGGAGATTTAGAACACTCCGAGAAAGCGGCGGTTCAGACGGTGGCGGCATTGCGAGATCTGGCTGTCATAGCGCGCCGCATCACGCGCAACCTGATCGGCGGCACGGTTCAGCCAGGTCATGTTGCGATAACTGCCATTATTATAGCCGGTATGGCCCTGATGATAGGCAAGGTAATGGGCGCGCGCATCGCTCCGTGAAATGCCGGAGAGGCGTCCGCTCATATGCCCGTACCAGCCGATGAAATCGACGGCATCGCCAAAATCATTGCGGTTGGCGCCGCGGCGGCCGGTTTCCTCGCGATACCAGTCCCATGTCCCATCTAGCGCCTGAGCATAGCCATAGGCCGAGGATGGACGGCGGCCGGGAATGAAGCCCAGCAAGCGTTGCCGGGCAGGACGGGCATTCGCGTTAAAGGAGGATTCGCGTTTAAGAATGGCGAGCTGGATACCGGGGGAAATGCCCCAGCGGTCTTCGCTTTGCCGCAAATCGCGCCACCAGGACCGGTTATCTTCAAGGATCAGGCAGGCGTCATGGGTTTGCGAAGGAGGCGCATGGCTACATCCCGCAATCACGCCTGCGATCAGGCAAAAGAAAAGGGCACGCAGGAACAGCATGCCCTTTCTTTGACCGCAAGACGGTTAACCGCAGGTTTCCTGAAGTATTTTCAGTGAAAAGGATATAGGTCCTGACCCTAGTAAATCAGACGAAGCACCAAACGGGCCGTGTGACGGACGAACCCATCACGCAGATCCGCATCATAATCGAAGGAGAAGGTTGAATAGGCAGACCCGGCCTGCAGGGCAAACCCGACGATAAACCCACTCCCCGGAAGGTCTTCGGACCGGAAGGAGAATTGGTTGTTATAACCCTCAAAGCGCGCATTCGTGATGGTTGTGTCGCCGCTAAAATCATTGCGGTAGCCGAGGCGAAGCTGCGGTGACCACCAGCTGGACGGTGAGCCATAAAGCCCGCCAAAGGTAAAGCTCGCTGTTGAGGAGAAGGTAGAGCTTTCCCGGTCATCGACGACGAGGTCAATTCCCGGCCCGCCACCGGTTTCCGAATAGGCGCTTTCATAAAGACGCAGATAGTCAACCGATAAGGACGGACGCGCATACCAGCGGCCCAGTTCGAAATCCCGGGCAAAACGGGCAGACGCGGCATAATGATATCCGGTCCAGTCAGCCACCGATGTCTGGTCGAAAGTCCCGATCAGCACGCGGCGCTCGGTTTCAAAACTGTCGACACCGGCACCGGCATAGAATTCACCGGAAAAGGCATTGCCGAAATCAACGCCGCCATAAACACCGATCTGACCGGTCAGCGCGGTCATGGGTTGATCGACGCCATTGGATTCTTCAATCTCGCTGGCGGCGCCGACAAAATTGACGCCCACTGCATAAAACGGTCCCACCGGACGGTCGGCCCCACCGGCTATGCCTACGCCCTGGCCGCGATAACCGGGACCAAAGGAGGTCTGTTCCCGGTCGGCGAAATAGCCAAATTCCTGCAACCAGATACCGCCGGTTCCATCCGGACTGCGCCGGGCAGCATCCAGACGGCTTGAGAGCGCACCAATGGCACTGTCGTTGCTGGCCACGGCAAACTGGATGGCGCTGGCGGCATATTCAGGCAGCAATTGATCATAGGCTTCGAAGAAATCGGCCGAATTGCTCAGGGAAGCAAAAGCGGCACCCAGACGATCGTTTTCGGTCCATGCCGTGAAGGCGGCGTCATAAGCGGCGGCCCGGTTTTCATGCATGCCGAGCTCATCAGTAGTCTTGCGGCGGAGCGTCAGGACCAGCTGATTGGGGTTGGTCGTGTCACGCGCCAGCGTCGTATTGTAAAGATAGGGAGCGTTGGCATCCTGAAGGCTGTCAATCGCGGAATTGATGACCAGATTGCTGGCTTCAAGAACGATGAATTCTGCCCCTTCGCCGATCAGATTGGCGAGGGACGCGGTAACGGTTGAGCCCTCATTGAAAGTGACGGTTTCCGATGCAGTGATGAAGCGGGAATTCTCGTCCAGAGTATCGACTTCAAACACCAGCCGCGAGCCATCATTGAAAGTCGCCTGACGGATATTGACCGTGGTCGTGTTCTGAAGCTCGAGCTGACCGTTCTCGACAAAGACATCAAGATCACCATCAGAGTCGTTTATCGCTCCGACAACGGCGGCATTGCCGGTAATGCTGAGACGGTCTGCGCCGTCGCCAAAATAGATATCGCCTTCGACAAGACCGCCCTGTATATCCGCAAAATCATCCCCTGACCCGAAGCGGATATCTCCACGAACCTGCGCCGATCCCTCTCGTGCGATCACGTCGGGAAGGAGCTGCCGGAAAGTGACTCCGATCGTTGAGCGCGACACATCAATAGCGGTGCGGTTAACAACTGACACCGGGCCACTATTGGCCGTTCCATCCGGTTGGCTTTGCACTTCGGTCGACAGCGCGCCAACACTGGCAAAAATCAATCCCGTATTCTCGATCAGACCGACTGTATTCGACTGATCAACAATCGCGGTAGCGCTGCCGACCCCAAAATTCTCAACAAAGAAGTTGGATGTGTTGCGGATGATCGGGACATTCGCACCGGCCAGAATAATCAGGCCGATACTGTTTGAATTCTGGCCAAGTGCGGTGGCGCGGATGGCGCCGGCGTTTTCGAAAACAGGCAGGATCGCACCATTGCCTATTTCCACAGCCCGTGCCTCGGCTTCAATAGCTCGCGACGTGATCAGGTTCTCGTTCAAAAGACCGCCATTGATCGTCGTTGTACGAAGGACGCCGTTGAGCATTGACCCGGAAATCCTCAACCCCGTAGAATTGAACCCGTCAAAACGCCCTTCGCCGGTAATGACTCCGCGATTCACGAAACCGTAATTGAGCGAAATATCTTCGCTGCCCTCGGTATCGGGATCCGCACCAATGAAGACATTGCCGATAACAATGTCGTTTCCATTGCCAAGTTCCGGCGCGATCCAGAAAGCCGGAGCTGTTGTGGCTGAGGCGATGGTGGCGGTCGTGCTGTCCCCGGTAAATGCTGTCCCTGCGAGGAAAATACCGTTTGTGATACTTCCGCCAACGGTGATGGCAGAGCCCGATAGAAGTGTGTCATCTTCATCAAGCAGATTTTTGAAATTATCCGGTACATTTCCAGCATAGCGGTAGGCTGTTGAATTCACCTGTCCGGCGACAATGAAGGCACCGCCAATATCGCTCCGGATCCGGATGGCGCTTGACCCTGGCCCCACCGTGCTGATTGTACCGTCTACGGTAAAATCGCCACTCAAACCGCCAGCCAGATCAATGCCGTAACTGTTTTCGCCGGTCACGGATATGGTGCCCAGCGACGTCAGCTGACCATCGACCATTGTCAACAAACGTATGCCTGCAGAATCGTTGCCGTTGATGTCGATCACGCCATTCACCGTATTCAGCACGTCGCCGATATACGTGCCGGGCCCGACGATCAGAATGCCGGTCCGGTTACTTGCGTCCGCAAAGGGGCCATCATTATCACCGTCGCCGTCCTCATCATTGTTGACGGCTGCGCCGGTGATCGAAATACGGCCATTATTGGTAATGCTGCCCGTCGTCCCGCCATTGACCAGAACGCCAGTGGCGCCATCGTCCCCGGTGGTGTCTTCAATTAAGCCGCCATTGGCAAAGGTATTGTCGCTATCCACAGTCACAGCCGGGCCGGTACCGCCATTTTCGGTCGTGATCGTGACGCGACCGTTGGAACCGATGATCAGATTGTCTGGTGCACCGTCATTAATGGTGGATGTTCGGATGCCGGTCGTACGTTCATCATCAACAGTAGTGTCAGCAAAGACCGGTGCTGACACAAAAGCGGCGCAGAGCGCGGTTGAGATCAGAAAACGATTCCGCATGGACAACTCTCAATTCGTAACAATCAAAGGCGATAAGATGCACTTTAACGAAGGTTTAGCCGAGCAGAACGCGTCCGTCGACCACCCAGCGCTGTTTGCTAATAAAAATGGCTGGAGCTCGCGGGGACTCCAGCCATTCTTCAGCTGACCGTGTCAGGTCAGGACTTGTAATACATATCGAATTCAACGGGGTGCGGGTGCATTTCAAAACGCAACACCTCGTCCATTTTCAGATCAATAAAGGCATCAATCTGGTCGTCATCCATGACATTGCCTTTTTTCAGGAAGTCACGATCTGCCTCTAGCGATTCAAGGGCATCGCGAAGCGAACGGCAGACGGTTGGAATGTCCTTCAATTCCTCTGGCGGCAGGTCATAAAGGTCCTTGTCCATCGCGTCTCCGGGGTGAATCCGGTTCTCGATACCATCAAGACCGGCCATCATCAGCGCGGAGAAAGTCAGATAGGGGTTGCCGGCCGGGTCCGGGAATCGTGTTTCGATGCGCTTGCCTTTTGGCGAGGTCGAATACGGAATGCGGATCGAGGCTGACCGGTTGCGGGCTGAATAGGCCAGTAGAACCGGGGCTTCAAACCCCGGGACCAGACGCTTGTAGGAGTTTGTGGTCGAGTTCGCGAACGCGTTGATCGCCCGCGCGTGCTTGATAATGCCGCCGATATAATAAAGGCAGGTTTCCGACAGATCAGCATATTTGTCACCGGCAAACAGCGGAGTGCCATCCTTCCAGATCGATTGGTGAACATGCATGCCGGTGCCGTTATCGTGCCAGACGGGTTTGGGCATGAAGGTCGCGGTGCGGCCATAGGCATGCGCCACATTATGCACAATGTATTTATAGACTTGCATGTTATCGGCCATGCGCGTCAGCGTATTGAACCTCATCCCCAGCTCATGCTGGGATGGGGCCACTTCATGGTGATGCTTTTCCGGCTCGAGGCCGAGCTCGGTCATGACCGCCAGCATTTCGGAACGCATGTCCTGGCCGCTATCAATCGGTGGCACTGGAAAATAGCCGCCTTTGGGACCCGGGCGGTGACCCATATTGCCGCCCTCCATCTGGCGGCCGGAATTATAAGGGCCTTCCTCGGAATCAAAGGCATAACCGGTATTGTGTTGTTCGGTTGACCATCGAACATCGTCAAAGACAAAGAATTCGGCTTCCGGTCCGACATAAACCGTATCGCCAATTCCAGACGATTTCAGATAAGCTTCGGCCTTTTTTGCGGTGGTGCGGGGATCGCGGCTGTAAGCATTGCCGGTTCCGGGTTCCAGAATGTCGCAGAACATGGACAGCGTCTTGTTCTGGAAGAAAGGATCGACCGTCGCGTTGGTAACGTCCGGCATCATCGTCATGTCGGACTCATTGATGGCTTTCCAGCCATCAATCGACGAGCCGTCAAACATTACCCCGTCCTCGAAGAAATCTTCGTCCACCATTGAAACGTCGAACGTGACATGGTGAAGCTTGCCGCGCGGATCGGTAAATCGAAGATCCACAAATTCGATATCTTCGTCTTTAATTTTCTTTTGAATGTCGTTTGACATTGGGGATAGACTCCCTTTTGGGGCTGGTGAGATGAGGGATGAAGTTGGACCCTAGATGGCATTCTCGTCGGCTTCGCCGGTCCGGATGCGGATCGCCTGATCAACGGGGGAAATGAAAATTTTGCCATCACCGATGCGACCGGTCCGGGCCGCCGTCTGGATGGCTTCAACAATCGCTTCGACGCGGGCTTCGGGCGCAACGATTTCCAGCTTCACCTTGGGCAGAAAATCGATGACGTATTCCGCACCGCGATAAAGCTCGGAATGACCCTTCTGCCGGCCAAAGCCCTTGGCCTCGGTGATGGTCATGCCCTGCACGCCGATTTCCTGGAGCGCATCGCGCACATCATCCAGTTTGAATGGCTTGATGACGGCTTCGATTTTTTTCATGGCTCACGCTCGCGATTGACGACGTATGCAGTAACGCGCGAGAATCAATTTCGTCACGCTTTACGCATTTGCAGCATAAACGGAAATTGATCGAGAATGCATCCCCCTGCAAATAAAATTCTTTCCGTGAACGGTCATCGCGCTGCGGATGCTTTCGCAGAAGCCAATGGTGTCCCGGGTTTGACGCTGATGGAAAACGCCGGCTCAGCTGTTGCGCGCGCCATCATGGCACGGTGGAGTCTTCGCAAAACCCTGATCCTGTGTGGGCCGGGAAATAATGGGGGTGACGGCTTTGTTACCGCCCGTCACCTGCAAACTGCTGGCTGGCCGGTCAGTGTGGCCCTCCATGGCGATCGCGAGACCTATCACGGCGATGCTGCAAAGATGCTGTCGAAATGGACGGGGCAGACCGTTTCTATCGCCAGCATCGCCCTTGCTGATTGTGATCTGATAGTCGATGCGCTGTTCGGGGCCGGTTTGTCCCGGTCACTGGCGGGGGATGTATTCAACCTGGCACAGCGGATGCCTGAATGCAGGCTGCCCATCGTGGCCGTGGATATTCCGTCCGGTCTTGAAGGCGATCTGGGACAGCCTCGGGGCTGTTCTTTCCGGGCGGATATGACGGTGACTTTTCATCGCCTGAAACCGGCCCATCTGCTCGAACCCGGGCGGTCACTTTGCGGGGAAGTCGTTCTGGCGGATATTGGCGTTCCAGAGGGGTGGGACCAGGACATAGAAGCCCTTGCGTACCTGAACGGGCCTGAAGTGTGGCCCGGTCTGCCGTCACCCCTGTCACCTACGACTCACAAGCATCAGCGCGGGCGGTTGTGTGTGGTCAGCGGTCCCGCCAGTGCGACGGGTGCCGCCCGATTGGCCGCAGAAGCCGGATTGCGGGCCGGCGCAGGGCTGGTGACATTGCTCAGCCCGCCCTCGGCCTTGCAGGTCAATGCCATGCACCTCACCGCCATAATGCTGCAACGGTTTGAGGGCGTTGAAGGCTTGCTGCAATCGCTTGACGAAAGGCGCGCCACGGCAGCGGTCATCGGCCCGGGTTGTGGAATCGGTGCGGAGACGCGGGAATGGGTGATCGCCGCGACGGCGCGCGAAGCAGCTCTGGTGCTGGATGCAGATGCGCTGACCAGCTTTGAAGGCGATGCAGATCATCTGTTCGCGCACCTTCGCACCATTGATGTGCTGACACCGCATGAAGGTGAGTTCCACAGGTTGTTCCCGGATTTGTTTGGCGGGGGCCGCAGCAAGATCGAGCGTGTGCGACTGGCCGCGAAGCAGGCCGGATGCACGATTGTTTATAAAGGAGCGGATACCGTCATTGCGTCCCCTGAGGGAGATGTCCGCGTCAATACTCATGCCAGCCCGGCCCTGGCAACCGCCGGATCGGGCGATGTGCTGGCCGGCATGATTGGCGGATTTCTGGCATGCGGTGCGGGCGGGTTCGATGCGGCATCGGCGGCGGTCTGGCTGCATGGTGATGCTGGCATCCGCCTCGGTGGAGGGTTGATCGCAGAAGATTTGACGGCCGTTTTGCCGGATGTATTTGCAGACTTGGCACGTTCCCGCCGTATAATTGCGGCGCGGATGGCTTTAAACACGTGTCACAACAGCGCATAAAACATTTAAATCTGACAGATTGAGTCGAAATGGCTGACACATCGAAACGTACCGACCTCTCCGCTTTTGATCGGGAAGCGCTGGATTTTCATAGCCTTCCGACACCGGGCAAGCTGGCGTTGCAACCAACCAAACCCATGGCCACCCAGCGCGATCTGTCACTGGCCTATTCGCCGGGCGTGGCGGTGCCGGTCAGGGAAATCGCTGCAAATCCGGACACGGCCTACGATTACACGTCGAAGGGCAATATGGTCGCTGTGGTCTCCAATGGCACCGCGATCCTGGGTCTTGGCAATCTGGGCGCGATGGCGTCCAAGCCGGTCATGGAAGGCAAGGCGGTTCTCTTCAAACGCTTTGCCGATATCGACGCTTTCGACATTGAGGTGAATTACACAGATCCTGATCAGTTCGTGGAATGCGTTGCCGGGTTTGGCGACAGTTTTGGCGGCATCAATCTTGAAGACATCAAGAGCCCGGAATGTTTCGAGATCGAACAGCGGCTACGTGAACGCCTCGACATTCCCGTCTTCCATGACGACCAGCACGGCACGGCGATCATCGCCGCGGCTGGCATGCTCAATGCCTGTGAGCTCTCCGGAAAGAAGCTGAAGGATCTGAACGTCGTTCTGGTAGGGGCCGGCGCTGCAGGCCTGTCCGTGATCGAGCTTTTGCAATCCATGGGCGTCGACAAGGACAAGACCATCGTCGTTGATATTGACGGCGTGGTTTATGAAGGCCGGGCGGGGCTATATCCGCGCCTTGCCACTCAGGCCGTCAAGACAAGACTTCGGACACTGTCTGAAGCTGTAAAGGGTGCAGACTGTCTGATCGGCCTGTCTGCAGCTGGGGCGATAAAGGCCGATATGGTCAAATCCATGGCCAAAAACCCCATCATTTTTGCGATGGCCAATCCGGAACCGGAAATCCATCCAGACGTGGTAAAGGAAGTCCGGCCCGACGCGATCATGGCGACGGGTCGCTCCGACTTTCCCAATCAGGTCAATAATGTTTTGGGCTTTCCCTACATATTTCGCGGTGCCCTGGATGTCCGCGCCCGGACCATCAATGAGGAGATGAAAATTGCCTGCGCCAAAGCGCTCGCCAATCTGGCGCGTGAGGACGTGCCCGACGAAGTGGCAGCCGCTTATGGCAAGGGGCAAATGAAATTCGGCCCGCAATATATTCTCCCGACACCTTTTGACCCGCGATTGATCTCGCATATCCCTCCCTTCGTCGCCCGGGCGGCTGTCGATTCCGGAGTGGCGCGGATCGAAGCGCGCGAGGACGATCAATACCGGCAATCTTTGGCCCGCCGGGCGGACCCCACCGCCGCCCTGCAACAGCGTGTCTCCGCGTCTATCAAGGCGGACCCCAAGACCATCGTCTTTGCAGAAGGGGAAGCGCCGAGCGTCATCCGCGCTGCTCATGCTTTCCAGACGCAGGGGCTGGGCAAGGCGATCCTCGTCGCCCGTGAGAATATCGCGCACGAGAATATGCGCGAGCTCGGCCTGCCGGAAGATTCACTGGAAATCTGGAATGCGCGCCTGTCCGATCACAATTATGATTACGCGCAATACCTCTACAACCGCCTGCAAAGAAAAGGCTATCTGAAACGGGATGTGCAGCGGATGGTCAACACCAACCGCAATGTCTTCTCCGCCTGCATGGTCAAGATGGGGCAGGCGGATGGCATGGTCACCGGTGTCACCCGCCACACCAATGTTGCCATGGATGATATTCGCCTTGTGCTGGACCCGGTGCCGGGCGGCCGCATTGTCGGCATCAATGCCGCCATATCGCGCGGACGCACAATGCTGATCGGTGATGTCCTCGAAACCGAATTTCCGACATCGGATGAACTGGCTGACATTGCTGTTGAAATGGCGGCTACGGCGCGCCGTTTCGGCCTGACACCGCGCGTCGCCTTCCTGTCCTATTCCTCCTTCGGCAATCCGCCGGGCGAACGCACCGAGAAAATGTCGGGCGCGGTCCGCATTCTCGACGAACGCGGCGTGGATTTCGAATATGAGGGTGAGATGGCCGCTGATATCGCGCTCGATCCGGACCATCACGAACTCTATCCTTTCTCGCGCCTCTCCGAGCCGGCCAATGTGCTGGTCATGCCGGCCGTGCATTCCGCCTCGATCGCGACGCGGCTGTTGAAGGCTGCGGGCGCCGCCACGGTGATCGGGCCGATCCTGGTGGGGCTGGAAAAATCGGTCCAGATCGCCCGGCTCGGGGCGAAAGTCTCCG
>PFFX01000124.1:13817-14002 GCA_002783385.1 Rhodobacterales bacterium CG15_BIG_FIL_POST_REV_8_21_14_020_59_13
TAGGTTTCACACCTCGTCCTTCGAGGCTCGCTACGCTCGCACCTCAGGATGAGGTGCCAACAAGCCTGTTCCAGATCTACCTCATGGTGAGGTGCCCGCTGGAAGCGGGCCTCGAACCACGCACCCGAAACCCCCTCACACCCGCCATCATCACATCGTGAGGTGCAATCGCGCGCGAACCTCCT
>PFFX01000012.1:0-415 GCA_002783385.1 Rhodobacterales bacterium CG15_BIG_FIL_POST_REV_8_21_14_020_59_13
CGGTGCGGACAATCGCACCATTGTGGTTGTACGCGGGGATTCGCCTCCGGGCAGACCGGTGCGTTGAAAAACCTCATCCGTCCGCGTTTCGCCTTCAAGCACCAGCTCGCCTGGTCCCGGAGGATCGGCAAGGACAAAACGGGTTTGTGAGGCCGAAAACTCACGGTCATAGGACTGGCGCACGCTGAAAATGGCGGTAGCAGTGCGTGCGGTCGCATTGGAGATTTCTGGTGCGGGCTGCGCGTTAAAAGAGGCGAGAACAGCGGCCTGTGGATCCCAGCCACGCTCGAAAGACTCGACAGGACCAACCATGCCGGCCATCAGCCCGCCAATGGCCACACCGCCTGCGCAGATGAGCTCGATCGTCCGCCGCATACCTGTCTCCCCAATAAAAAGGTTAACAGGATTTCTCTGC
>PFFX01000012.1:428-1795 GCA_002783385.1 Rhodobacterales bacterium CG15_BIG_FIL_POST_REV_8_21_14_020_59_13
ATCGCAAAAATTTCGCTCTTCCCCGGAGAGGCGAAGATGTTAGCCTGATTACACTTTTCCGGACCAGCTTCCGGACGCCCGGCTAAGGAGACTGAATTGACCCATATTGACCCGACTCGCGAGAGTTTTGAAATCTTCAAATCCCTGCCACGCGATAAGCCCATCGACATGCTTAACCTCATCCGCTTGCGCGAAAGGGCCGCCTATACGAATGGCCGCAATGTCAGCGGTGCCGAAGCGTATGCGGAATATGGAAAACGCAGCGGCCCGGTCTTTCAGCGTGTGGGCGGCGAAATCATCTGGCGCGGAGAGCCGCAAGTCATGCTGATCGGCCCGCAGGACAAAGTATGGGATATTGCTTTCATCGCGCGCTATCCTGGAGCTTCAGCCTTCCTGGAAATGGTTACCGATTCCGTTTATCAGACCGACGCTGTTCCGCACCGTCAGGCAGCAGTACTGGATTCGCGCCTAATCCGGCACGCGGTAAAAACGGGCGGCCGCCAGTTCAGCTGACCGCCCGCCTGTCTTATTCGCGCGCGATCAGCGTGAAGGTGACATCATCGCCATTGGCATTCTGGCCAGTCCAGCTATTACCGATGGCAAGATCCGCTATCAGGGGCTGGCAATTGGCAGCGCCGGTTTCGCGTTCAACACAAAACTGGTCTCCATCAACATGCCAGTTTCCCGCAACTCCGACATTGGTGGTATAGGTACCATCCTCTTCAAAAAAGACGGTGTAAGCTCCTTCCGGGCCGGAAACCAGTAGCGCGTTGTCTACGAGTGTATCGGTGGCCATGCTTTGCAGAAGCAGGGCAGCAGCAAGTTGTATGATCATGAAACTCTCCCCTTTTGCGAGGCCAGTGGATCAGACCTAGCGTTAAAAGGGAATAGCAGCGATTGAGCTGAGATCAATCCGTGATTTGTTTGGGGTTGGCGGCAAACGGATTCCGGAATCCGTGTTGCAAACAGGTTTCCAGTGCCGGAAGGGCGCGTGAGGTATTGGTCAGGGCAAACTGGAAATCGGCCTGCTGGGCAGTAACATAAAGAATATTGCCACGGATGAGCGCATTTTCCAGCGGGCTGTTGGGCGTGTAATCATAGTCGATCGCCAGCGTCTGGCGGCCTGCCACATGTGCGGTCACACTTTGATTCAAACGGTTGTCAATCCGGAGCGTGAGCGGATAGCGCTGGCCTTCATTAAGCACCCAGTCCGAATTCTGCAAGGCGATCCGGAAGGTCGAGGTGGACCGTACAAAAGCGAGATCTATACCGCTATTATACGGAATGGAGGCCGAACACACATAGGCGCCCTCATCATTGACGGCCCCCTGAAGCGCCCAGCCATTGATGTCAAAAGGCCCATAATT
>PFFX01000012.1:1883-6703 GCA_002783385.1 Rhodobacterales bacterium CG15_BIG_FIL_POST_REV_8_21_14_020_59_13
GAGCGCATTTTTAAAGAGACTTTCCGGGAAACCAGGGGAAAAATCCGCTGGTCCGGGCAACATAGTCTGCATAGCCAGACCGGCTTGCCGCCAAGCTTCGCTCTAACAGCGGCGCACCGCTCCATTTCAGCAATGTCCAGCTTAAAAAGAGCGGTCCCGGCAGAGCCAGCCAGCTCCAGGGCGCTTCTGCTGCGATCAGGAATAATCCCCACCAGACACAGAAATCACCGAAATAATTGGGGTGCCGCGTATAGCGCCATAATCCCCTGTCCATGACCTTGCCCGCATTGTCGGGATCTTTCCGGAAGGCTTCGAGCTGCCAGTCGCCGGCAGTTTCAAACGCGATACCGATGACCGCCAAACCGATCCCGGCAAAGGCCAGATAACCGATACCGCTACCATACTGGCCAAGTTGAACCGGCAGGCTGACCAGCCACATCAGGATCGATTGTGGCAGGAAAACAAAGAGCAGGCTGGCCCTGGCGAACCCGAAACCCTTTGGCTCAAGCCGGGCAAACAGATTGGTGTAGCGTTTATCCTTGCCGTCTCGCCGCCAGCGCCCGAACAGGTGCAGGCCCAGCCTTAACCCCCAGACCGAACACAATCCGACAAGAACGAGTTGTCTCTCGGTATCGGCCTGAACCAGCCAGTATGTTGTGACCGCCAGAATCACCATGCCGAACGCCCAGAAGGCATCAACAAAACTGGCATCCTTCAGGCGCAAAGCCACAAGCCAGAGGCAGAAAAACAAACCAATCGAGATCGCCAGATTGATGCCGGCCAGTACCGGCATGGAAACAAGGTCCATTTGAGCCTCTCCTTTTATTGACATCCTAGCGGGCTTTTCCGCCAAGTCATGCAGGGCGTTTCAAGCTACGGATCAGGGTGTTTGACCTGCGCCAGAGGGCTGGCATAGTGAACGGCGTTCACTTCCGGGGAGGCTGCGGATGAACCAGGCAGATGTTGACGTATTGATCATCGGGGCCGGTGTGTCCGGGATCGGCATGGCGCACCACCTTCTGGAGCGCTGTCCCGGAAAAACCTGCCGCATTCTGGAGGCCCGCGATCAGATCGGCGGAACCTGGGATTTGTTCCGCTATCCCGGAATCCGCTCTGACAGCGACATGTACACGTTCGGCTATGCCTTTCGGCCGTGGGTGGATGGCAAGGTCTTCGCTGAGGGTCCGGCCATCCGAAGCTATGTCTCCGAAACCGCCCGCGAAGACGGCATGATGGATCACATCCTGTTTCAGCGGAAAGTGACATCCGCGCGCTGGGATTCCGGCAAGGCCCGCTGGACGCTGAAAGCCTCCGGGCCGGGCGGGGTCGAGCATCATAGCGCGCGCTTCCTTTTTCTGGCGTCGGGGTATTACCGCTATGACGAAGGTTATCTGCCTCATTTTGAGGGCGTAGAGGATTTCAAGGGCGACTTTATCCATCCGCAAAAATGGGACGAGACCTATGATTACGCTGGAAAGCGGATCGTGATCATCGGATCGGGTGCGACCGCCGTCACGCTTTTGCCATCCATGGCCGAAACGGCGGAACATGTCACCATGTTGCAGCGCTCGCCCACCTATATCGCGGCGCGGCCAACAATTGACCGGACAGCCAATTTCCTCCGCAAAATCCTGCCTGCCGGGCTCGCCTATTCGATCACACGCTACAAGAACATCCTCCAGACCATGCTCATCTTCCAGATGGCGCAACATGTTCCGGAAATGGTGAAGAAGGCTGTTCTAAAGCAAGCGCAAAAAGCGCTCGGCCCGGATTATCCGGTCGAAAAGCATCTCGCTCCGGCATACAAACCCTGGGATCAGCGCTTCTGTGCCGCGCCTGACGGTGACTTCTTCGCCGCGATCCGCTCCGGCAAGGCGGACATCGTCACCGACCAGATCGAGCGCATCACAAAAACCGGCATCAGGTTGAAATCCGGTGAGCATCTCGAGGCGGATCTCATCATTCCCGCTACCGGGCTGAATCTCCAGCTGATGGGCGGCATCGTTCTCAATGTGGATGGCAAGACGGTCAATCCGCCCGACCATGTCGTCTATCGCGGCATGATGGTCAGCGATGTGCCCAACCTGGCCATGGGCTTTGGCTACACAAACGCCTCATGGACACTGAAGATCGACCTGACCTGCGAGCGGGTTTGCCGGATGATCAATCACATGCACCGGATCAAGGCAGATTATGCCGTCCCCGTTCCGGAGCCGGACATGCCCAGGGAACCTCTCAAACTGCTCGATTCCGGCTATTTTCAGCGTGCGCGGGATACCCTGCCCAAACAGGGGCCGGAAACGCCCTGGCGCGTTCATATGAATTATATTTCCGACATGCTGGCCATCCGCTTTGGCAAGCTGGAAGACGGGGCCCTGAAATTCCGGACAGCGGGTCCGGTCCGGCTGGCCGAACCTGTGCTCGAGGCTACAGAATGAGCCGCATGGATCTCGCCGGAAAAACCGCCATTGTCAGCGGCGCGGCCAGCGGCATCGGCGCCGCCCTCGCGCGCGCGCTGGCCGGACGCGGCTGCCATCTGGCACTGGCAGATATCAATGATGAGGGCCTTGAAGAGGTCGCTTCCGGCCTCCGCTCGAACGACCGCCGGGTCACCGCCACCGTGCTGGATGTCGGTGACGAGGCCGCGATCAATGCGTTTGCCGAAGAGGTTCGTCAGACGCATGGCGAAGCCCACCTCCTGTTCAATAATGCCGGTGTGGCGTTGGGCGGGCATTTTGATCAGGTCTCGCCGGAACAATTCGACTGGCTGATGAATATCAACCTGCATGGGGTCATCCGCATGACGCGGGCTTTCCTGCCCCTCATCCGCCAGCAGGGCGAGGGCCACATCACTAATATTTCCAGCATCTTCGGCGTCATTGCCCCTGCCGGACAGACCGCCTATTCCGCCGCAAAATTCGGTGTGCGGGGATTTACCATGGCGCTGCGTCACGAGCTGGCGGGCACCTCGGTCGGAGTCACCACCATCCATCCCGGCGGTGTCGCCACCAACATCGCCAAAAAAGCCCCGAAGGGCGAAGGCGTCAGCAATGACGAGTATGAGGCGGCCATGAAGGTCGCGGATCAGGCGCTGATCATGCCCCCGGCCCGGGCCGCTGAAATCATCCTGCGCGGCGTCGAGCGCCGCAAGCCACGGGTCTTTGTTGGCCGGGACGCCCACACCCTGATGTGGATGGAGCGCGTCTTCCCGACCCGCTACTGGTCGATGATCAAGCGGCGGCTGGCCCGCAACAGGGCAGAGGCCGGCTAGGCAGCCCTTGCTGCTGCCAGCGCCTGTTCGAGATCCGCGATCAGATCTCCGGCGTCCTCGATGCCGCAGGACAGGCGCACCAGACCGTCATCAATCCCCAGCGCCGCCCGCTTGTCGGCATCAACCGAGGCGTGGGTCATGATCGCCGGATGTTCGACCAGTGATTCCACCCCGCCCAGGCTTTCTGCCAGCGAGAACAGCTTCAGCGTTTCCAGGAAGCGCCGTGAGGCCGGCAGTCCGCCGGTCAGCGTCAGTGTGATCATGCCGCCAAAACCGCGCATCTGCCTGGCAGCAATCAGATGCTGTGGATGGGTTTCGAGGCCGGGATAGATCACCCGGTCGATGCCCGGCTGGCGTGTCAACCAGTCGGCGATTTTCGCGGCATTCTCGCAATGTCGCTCCATGCGGACATGCAGCGTCTTGGTCGAGCGCAGGAGCAGGAAGCAATCCATCGGTGCCGGTACCGCGCCCACAGCGTTCTGGATATAATGGAGTCGCCCGGCCAGTTCACTGTCGGCCGTAATCAGGACCCCGCCCACCAGATCAGAATGTCCGCCGAGATATTTGGTGCAGGAATGCGAAACAATATCCGCCCCCAGAGCCAGCGGATTCTGCAAATAGGGTGAGGCAAAAGTGTTGTCCGCCACACACAGAGCGCCACTGTCATGGGCAATCTGCGCCACCGCTTCGATATCAATGACTTTCAGTGTCGGATTGGTTGGCGTTTCCAGCCAGACCAGCCTGGTCTTCTCTGTCATCGCCGCACGTGTGGCGTCGAGATCGGTCATGTCGACACGCGAGAAGTCTATGCCTAGCTGCGAGAAGACATTGTTGAACATGCGGAACGTGCCGCCATAGACATCATCGCACAAGAGGACGTGATCGCCGGATTTCAGAAGGTGAATACAGGCTGCAAGTGAGGCCACACCGGAGGAAAAGGCGATGCCGTGCTTGCCACCTTCAAGGCTGGCAAGATTGGCCTCAAGCGCCGTCCGCGTCGGATTTGCGGAGCGCGAATAATCATAATTCCCGATAAACTCGCCCGGGCTAGTCTGCACATAGGTCGAGGTCTGGTAAATCGGCGTCATGATCGCCCCGGTCGTCGGATCCGGTGCCTGTCCGGCATGGATGCACCGCGTTGCGAATTGTTGATTGTCTCCGCTCATCTCTTCCGTCCTTTACTCAAGCGCCAAGCCTGGCGTTATATTCTTTTTCTGTCACCACGCCGGCGACGCCGTCGCCTGTCATGACCAGCGCCGCTTCTCCCTTGGCCAGAATGTGCGGCATCTCCTCGATCCGCGCTTCGGTATAGAGAATGCCGCCAATCGTCAGACGGTTGCCGTCCCGCGTGGCAATGGCCGTGAAATCATCGCCATCCTGAAGCGGCAGATAATCGAGTTCACCTTCATCCATCATGCGCTGGATTTCTTCCTTTGAGGCATCGGCATGTGCGGTCAGTGAGGATCGGCGGGCAATCAGTTCCTCGACCGGACCCAGCAGTTTATGCTCGGTGAAAAAGCCATTTTTTTCCATCCATTTATCGGACAGA
>PFFX01000012.1:6725-13827 GCA_002783385.1 Rhodobacterales bacterium CG15_BIG_FIL_POST_REV_8_21_14_020_59_13
CGCTATCGCAGAGCGTAACCACAATCGTTTTGTCCGGACCCAGCTCCTTGGCCACCTTTATGGCTGCCGCAACGATGGAACCGGAGGATCCGCCGCAGAACAGCCCCTCCTCGCGCACCAATGCGCGGCCAACATGGAAGCTCTCCCAGTCATCAATCTGGACCATGTCATCGACAACCGAGAAATCCATGGCGCGGCATTCAATGTCTTCGCCAATGCCTTCCACCGAATAGACATAGGCGGCGGGCAAACGGCCAGTCTTGAAAAGGTTGTAGTGAACCGAACCCAGGGGGTCGACGCCGATGATTTTCACATTTGGCGCAAAGTCTTTCATATAGCGCCCCACGCCGGACACCGTGCCGCCCGTACCTGTGCCGCCCATGAAGACGTCAAATTTGCCGCCATCGGTCTGCTCGAAGATTTCGCGGCCGGTATTGTGATAATGGCCATCGATATTCCAGGGCGCGTGATACTGGTCGACATAGAAAGCGCCGGGTGTTTCCGCGGAGATCCGCTTGGCCGTGTTGACATAATGGTCGGGGCTGTCACCGGGCACATCGGTCGGCGTGATCACGACTTCCGCGCCATAGGCGCGCATCATGTCGATCTTCTCCTGGCTCATCTTGTCTGGCAGGGTGAAAACGCATTTATAGCCCTTCACCGCAGCGGCCATGGCCAGCGACTGGCCGGTATTGCCTGACGTATTCTCGACAATAGTGCCACCCGGCTTCAAAAGCCCGGCCTTTTCCGCCTGCTCGATGATATAGGGGCCCATCCGGTCCTTGATGGAGCCGGTCGGATTGAGAAATTCGCACTTGGCGAGAATGGTCGCGGAACCATCTGGTACGACCTTGTTCAGTTTGACGAGGGGGGTATTGCCGATAGCGGCCAGTATGTCGGGATAAAAGGTCATGAGCGCACTCACTCCTGAAGCAGAAATTTGACCCGTCCTATGGGTGAAGCTCCGGAAAGTCCATCATCGGACAGACAATCACACAGGCAAACTTTCGTGTGCGGCAGATGTACGGAATTCGTGCCTTGATGCGCTGGCCGTCTTGGCTTTGACTGCACGCAAGCCCGTCAGAGGCATTGAGGGAGAAGCAAATGTCGGAAAAAAGCCCGTGCACAGTGCCGGAACTGGTTCCGGTTCCGGACCATTATGAGCCGCACAGCCAGACCAGCGCAAAGCAATACCGGGAACGCTACCGCCGCTCGCTTGAGGAGCCGGACGCGTTCTGGACCGAGGAGTTACGCCGCCTTGACTGGATCAAGACGCCGACGGAAATCTCCGACATCGACTGGGATCCGGACAAGCTTTCGATTAAATGGTTCGCCGATGGTGTTCTGAACGTCTCGTATAACTGTATCGACCGGCATCTGGGAAAACGCGGCAATGACGTGGCCATCATCTGGGAGGGCGATAATCCTGCCAACCATCATTCGGTAACCTATCGGCAATTGCACAACCATGTCTGCCGCATGGCCAACGAGCTGAAGAAAATTGGCGTCCAGCGCGGCGACCGCGTCACGCTTTACATGCCGATGATCCCCGAAGCGCTCTATGCCATGCTGGCCTGCACCCGGATTGGCGCGGTGCATTCGGTGGTGTTTGGCGGGTTTTCGCCGGACGCACTGGCCGGACGTATCGAGGATTGCCAGTCAGAATTCGTGATTACGGCGGATGAGGGTGTGCGCGGCTCGAAACCTGTTCCCCTGAAAAAGAATGTCGACCGCGCGCTGGAGAGAGCGGGCGGTGTAAAGGCCGTGCTTTGTGTGCGCCACACCGGGGCCGATGTCGGCTGGGTCGCAGGCAGGGATCACTGGCACCACGAACTCGCCCTGACGGTGGACGCCGATTGCGCCCCGGAACCAATGGAGGCGGAAGACCCGCTCTTCATTCTCTACACTTCCGGCTCGACCGGCAAACCGAAGGGTGTGATGCATACGACCGGAGGCTATTTGCTATGGGCAGCGCTGACCTTCGACACCGTATTCGAGGTGAAACGCGGTGAGGTTTTCTGGTGTACTGCCGACATTGGTTGGGTGACAGGCCATACCTATCTGACCTACGGACCGCTGGTGAATGGCGTCACCACTTTGATGTTTGAAGGCATTCCCACTTGGCCTGCTGCGGACCGTTTCTGGGAGGTCTGTGACAAGCACCAGGTCAATGTGCTTTATACCGCGCCGACAGCACTGCGCGCCTTGATGCGCGAGGGCGATGCCCTGGTTGAGGGGCATGATCTCTCCAGTTTGCGACTGCTCGGATCGGTGGGCGAGCCGATCAATCCGGAAGCCTGGGCCTGGTATCACCGCGTTGTGGGCAAGGGCCGGTGCCCGATTGTCGACACCTGGTGGCAGACGGAAACCGGCGGTGTGATGATTTCTGCCTTGCCAGGCACTCATGATCTCAAACCCGGCGCAGCCTCCATGCCCATTTACGGGATCGAACCTGCGCTTGTAGATTCAGACGGTAAATTCGTCGATGGCGAAGGCGAGATTTCCGGAAATCTGGTGATCAAACGCTCTTGGCCGGGACAGATGCGCACGGTCTATGGCGATCATCAGCGCTTTGCTGAAACCTATTTCACGGCCTATCGCGGGCTTTATTTTACTGGCGATGGCGCGCGCCGCGATGCGGATGGCTATTGGTGGATCACCGGCCGGGTCGATGATGTGCTTAATGTCTCTGGTCACCGGCTGGGGACAGCAGAAATCGAAAGCGCGCTCGTTTCCCATCCCGATGTCGCAGAAGCGGCCGTGGTCGGCTATCCCCACGACATCAAGGGGCAGGGCGTTTATTGCTATGTCACGCTGAATGCCGGTCTTGAGCCAACCAGCGAAACGGCCGCTCAGCTCAAGGCGCAGGTACGCCAGGAAATCGGTCCCGTCGCAACGCCCGACCTCATCCAGTTCGCACCTTCCTTGCCGAAGACACGTTCCGGCAAGATCATGCGCCGGATTTTGCGCAAGATCGCCGAAAACGACTTCGGCACGCTGGGCGACATTTCGACATTGGCCGAACCGGACGTGGTCGAGGATTTGATCGCCAATCGCGTAAACAAGTAAGGAATTGCGTCACAACATCGCTTGCGAATGACTTGCATTTCCGTAATGTGAGCCGTCATAAAGGAGTTGGACATGCGGGTTTTTCGTGAAGTGACCAGAGTGACCCTATTTTGCGCGGCAGGATCTGTACTGGCGGCGTGCGATGGCAGCGGGACACAACCCGTTGAAACGGAGGGGGCCGGTCACGAGGCAATGGAGACATTGCCGGTTCAGTTCCGCATTGCTTTCATGTCAGGTCATGTTGAAGCCGGTCTGGCGCTTTATCGGGCCGGTGCGCCTGATCAGGCGGCCCGCCACCTCCTGCACCCGGTTTCCGAAACCCATGCCGCCGAGCGAGCAGGAATAGACGCGCTGGGCTTTAACCCGGACATCTTCCGTCAGGTTTCCACGGCGCTGGATGAAGGCCGCCCGGCCAGTGAAATCGGACCTATGCTGGCACAGGCCGAAGCCAATCTGGGGCTCCTGCAGGACAATGCCGGCGGCGATCCGCGCACCATCATTGCCTATCTGATGGATGTGACGGCCGAGGAATACGGCATCGGCGTTACCGATGGCGAGATCACGGATCCGGGTGAATATCAGGACGCGTTTGGCTTTGCAGTGGTTGCCGCCCGGTTGGCTCGCCATATCAACGATGACGATCTGATCGCGGCAAGCGATGCGCTGGTCGCGCTCTGGCCGGACGGAGGTCCGCTGGCCAGCTCAACGCCTGCACCTGCGACCAGCGTCTCGGACGCGATCAGTGCCGTACGTGCCGCACTGTAATCACACAGGACAGATGCCGGAGCGGGGTTCACATCGCGCAGGGTGGCTCTAATCTGGTGCCGATGAACCCCAGGCCCATAACAGACATGCAAATGCTGATCGACCAGATCGCTGACGGCGCGCGCGAGGTGATCGGACGCGGCAAGGTTGCCGATTACATTCCGGCGCTGGCCTGCATTCCGGCGGACAAGTTCGGCATGGCGATCTGTGGTGTTGATGGCAGTGAATATGTCACCGGGGACGCCGATGAGACCTTTTCTATCCAGAGCATCTCCAAAGTCTTCACTCTTGTCCTTGCGCTGCGATCTATCGGCTCCACAGCGTTGTGGAAACGCGTCGGCCGTGAACCGTCGGGCAATGCTTTCAACTCGCTGGTCCAGCTGGAATCCGAACAGGGGCTTCCCCGCAATCCCTTCATCAATGCCGGGGCCATCGTTGTCACCGACGCCATCACCACCCATTCGGTGAGCCCGATCCTGCAATTAATGGGTCTGGTGCGCCGGTTCTCGGGTACGGAACGGATCTATATCGACGATGAGGTTGCTAGGTCGGAAGCTGAACATGGCCATCACAATGCGGCCATCGCCCACCTTCTTAAAAGCCGGGACAATCTCAAAGCCCGGGTGGAGGACGTACTGGCCGCCTATTACCGCCAATGTGCCATTGCCATGACCTGCCGCGACCTGGCCCGGGCTTTTCTGCCACTCGCAAACGGCGGCAAGCAATACAGGACCGGTGAGAAATTGCTGACGCCCTTGCGGGCCAAGCGCATCAATTCGCTGCTTTTAACCTGCGGGCTTTATGACGGGGTCGGCAATTTTGCTTTCCGCGTCGGTCTTCCCGCCAAGAGCGGCGTTGGCGGTGGCATTGTCGCGGTCATACCCGGCAAATACGCACTTTGCGTCTGGTCACCGGAACTTGACGAGCTTGGCAATTCGCTGGCCGGAACGCGCGCACTGGAAATGTTTACCCGCAAAACCCGGCTGTCGGTTTTCTAACGCATGCGGCAGTCAAAACCGGTCACGCCGGAGTATTCATTTCCGTTTCCACATTATCATGCATGTCTTCCACCGACTGTTTCGGGCGTGGAGACAACAGGCTGAAAACAATGATGGCGACGAAGCTGAATATGAAGCCTGGCACAATGGAATAAAGAACACTGCCCAAAGGCACGAGCCCGTCTTCACCCGCAAGCACAGGAACATAGGTCCAGACCAGCACTGTGGCCGCTCCGGTGATCATGCCGGCCAGCGCCCCCCAGCGCGTCATCCGCTTCCAGAACAGGGACAGGATCACAAGCGGGCCGAAAGCGGCCCCGAAACCGGCCCAGGCATTCGACACCAGCGTCAGGACATTGCTGTCCGGATTCCAGGCCAGCGCAATCGCGACCAGCGCGACGGCGGCCACAGCCATCCGCCCCACCATGACCAGCTCTTTCTGGCTGGCTTTTTTGCGCAGGAATATCTTGTAGAAATCCTCGGTCAGGGAGCTGGAGGAGACCAGAAGCTGTGACGAAATCGTCGACATGATCGCCGCCAAAATCGCCGCCAGCAGGAAGCCGCCGATATAGGGATTGAACAGGATCTGGGACAACACGATGAAAATCGTCTCGCCATCGAACGCACCCGCGACCAGATAATTCTCGGGAATGCCGTTCTGTGTCACCCAGGCCAGCCCGACCAGCCCGGTCGCCAGCGCGCCGACAATCGTCACCAGCATCCAGCTCATGCCGATATTGCGGGCGGCTGGAATATCTTTTACCGAACGGATTGCCATAAAGCGGACGATGATGTGGGGCTGGCCAAAATAGCCCAGCCCCCAACTCATGGCAGAGATGATACCGACAATCCCGACGCCGCCGAACAGATCCAGAAGCGACGGATCAATTCCGTTCAGTGTGGTACTGACACCGTCAAATCCGCCAACCCCGGTCAGCGCCACGACCGGCACCATGATCAGGGCAATGAACATGATGATGCCCTGCACGAAATCGGTCATGGAAACCGCCATGAAACCACCCAGCAAGGTATAAAGTACGACCACGCCTGCGGTCACAAACAGACCGAGTGAATAGGGCAGGCCGAAGGCAGAATCGAACAGCTTGCCGCCTGCCACAACCCCGGACGAGGTATAGAGCGTGAAGAACAGGACAATCACGATGGACGAAATCACCCGTAACAGGCGGGTATTGTCCTCGAACCGCTTCTCAAAATAGTCCGGGATGGTAATCGCGTCATGCGCCGTCTCGGTATAAATGCGCAGGCGCGGGGCCACGATCAGGTAATTGGCCAGCGCCCCGAGAAGCAGTCCTATGGCGATCCATGCCGCCGACAGGCCGGAAACAAACATCGCGCCGGGCAGGCCCAACAGCATCCAGCCGGACATGTCCGACGCACCGGCAGAGAGGGATGTCACTGCCGGGCCGAGCTTACGCCCACCCAGCAGATAGCCCGAGGAATCGCTGGTCGATTCCCTGAAGCCATAAATGCCGATGCCGATCATGACGATAAAATAGGCCGCAAGCGATACGCCGGTACCGAATTCCATATTAGCTATCCAGTTTTGCTTGTCTGCGCCCGGAAGCGTTCACAGCCGGGTCTGACATCCCGCCTGAAAAGGACCGGCTGTAAGTCAGGTTGAGGCAGCAGACGTGAAGAAAAGACGCAGTTGTGGAACATGCCTGACGCCGTGCGTCAAGGCAGGGGCCCGATGGCGGACCATATCCGTCCTTGAATGCAAGGTTATGCTTCAGCCAAACCCATGTCACAGCAGGCAGACAATCGACGTGGATTGCCGCAGCTTTATACCCGCTATGATTTTCGACGACGGGGCCGGGCAAGGCGATAAAAAATAACGGGAATGGTGCCGCATGGGTGACTCGAACACCCGACCTACGCATTACGAATTGTTTTTCGTAACAATATCAGATCTTTAGACATTCTACGAAATCGTTGGACCCGGTTGGATAAGCCATTGGACAGAATCCACTTTCAGGAGTCGCGGGGTAGCATGGGGTGTCACCCTGTTGCCTCCCCTTTGACACCGCGACCCTACTGGAAGAATACAGATCGGGAATTGCCCTACTAATCTGTCCCGCACCCCCGGACCTCCCCCTATCAACGGCGCTCTCAGATTGGGCGGGGGGAACGGCCCGGCTTTCTCGACGATTTCGGGCTACTTGGCAGTCTTGGACACGCTGACCTGACCCCCGGTACATGCGGTTCGGAAACGACGTTGCTTTCGAGCTCGATATCGGACCCAGGGCAAT
>PFFX01000069.1 GCA_002783385.1 Rhodobacterales bacterium CG15_BIG_FIL_POST_REV_8_21_14_020_59_13
AATCTCGCTCATGTCCTGCAACAATGGTGGTTCAAGTAAAGGCAGGCACACTATCTATGTCAGCCCCCTTTTATTATTCAGGTTCATCCGGACCTTCTTTTCTCGCTGAAGCTGCGGGCGCGCAGCCGCGCTTGCGAACCCTGACGGGTTCGGCGATATCCCATTTGTTTCCGCTGCTCCGTCCATCAGCCGCCGTTTATGCACGATACCGAACGCCTGGAACCTCTGTTCGGGCTGCAGGCCAGGATTACAATCAGGCTCCGCATCCCCATGGCCGCGCCAGCTTTGCCCTTTGGCCCGGATGTGTGTTATCAATGCGCATGCGCAGCCCGCAGGAGGCCTGAGATGAACAAACGCGCCACCAATGTGACCATCGACCCGGTGCTCCTGGATGAGGCCCGCGCCCTGAATATCAACCTGTCCGCCACATTCGAGGCCAGCCTGCGCGACACCGTGCGCAAACTGAAAGCCGCGCAGTGGCTGGAAGAGAACCGCGCCGCCCTCGAAGGCTATAATGCATGGGTCGAAAAGAACGGCCTGCCGCTTGAAAAACACCGGCAGTTCTGATGGCGCGGTTCAGCGTGCATGACCTGCCCGGCGGGGTCCGCGTGGTGAATCTGCAAAGCGATTTTCTTGACTGGACCGGCACGCGGGTAGTGGCCCCCCTGGTGCCGCTGGATCATAGCCCGCCACCTGCCAGACACCTCAACCCCGTCTTCACTCTTGAGGGCGGGTCATTCGTTCTGATCGTCCAGTCCATGGCGGCGGTCCCCGTCTCGTCGCTCGGTGCGGCAGTGGCCGACCTGTCGGATCATCAGGGTGAGATCACCCGCGCTGTGGACATGGTTTTTCAGGGGTTTTGAATATGGCCCTGACCCCCTCCGCATCCGTCACCCATGCCCGCAATGGCTACTCGACCCGGCCGCGCCGCATGAATGCTTCCCGGTCACGCTGGCGAACCGGGGCATGGACATGACAGGCCCGGGCGGATAGATGGCTTTGCCCGCATAATGACCAACCCCAACCCTGAAAGACCCGCCCCATGACCCCGCTCCCGCCCTGCCCGGAATGTGCCTGTGAATGGACCTATGAGGATGGCGCTTTGCTGATCTGTCCGGAATGCGCACATGAATGGGCCGCGAGCGACGGCGCAACGGCCCCCGAAGACGTCCGCATCTGGCGCGATGCCAATGGCGCCGAGCTGGCCGATGGCGATACGGTGACGGTGATCAAGGATCTGAAGATCAAGGGCACCAGCCAGGTCGTGAAAGTCGGCACAAAAGTGAAGAATATCCGCCTCGTCGAGGGGGATCACGATATTGATTGCCGCATCGAGGGTGTGGGGCAGATGGGGCTGAAAACCGAATTCGTCCGCAAGGCCTGAATACCTCTCGTCTGGAAGCGCGCATGACCCATGCGCAAGGGTAACACCGCTCGCCTCCGGCGGAATGAGCCGATAGGCTGGGCACATCATGCAGGTGGAAAAGACAACTCCCATACGCTTGAAAGCAGGAGCGGCGGTGTTCCGGCCTGGAGAGGAGTGTCCGGGCTTCCTGACGCTGTCGAGCGGGACGATACGTGTCTCCCTGACCTCAGAGGCCGGGCGTGAGGTTGTGCTGTACCGGGTGGGTCCCGGCGGTCTTTGCCTGCAAACCTTTTCCTGCCTGATCAATGGCCGGAACTATACCGCAGAGGGTGTCGCGGAAACCGATATCGAGGGCGAAGTGCTGCCGCCGGCGGACTTCTTCCGGCTGCTGGGCTGCGATGAGGCGTTCCGGATTTCCGTGTTGACAAGCGTTGCCAGACGGTTCGAGGCGTTTGAGCAGCGTGTGGAAGATGTGGCGCTCACCGGTTTCGACGCACGGCTGGCGCGAGCATTGCTCGGTCTCGCTGCTACCGGGACTACGATCCGCGCGACCCATGAGGCGCTGGCGGCAGAGACCGCTTCGGGACGTGCGGTTGTCAGCCGCAAGCTGGCAGACTTCGAGCGTAGCGGACTTCTGGTCCGGACGCGCGGCCGGATTGAACTCATTGACCGAAGTCGGCTGGAACAGATTGCCGCAGGCGCTGTGTGACAATGTCACCGACGAGCGCGGACATCCGGTCCAGTTTTCAAATCCAATGGTTTGAGCAAGAAGGATAAGTGTCATGCCCCGTAATGAAGGATGGATCGATCGCGCGCTGCGCATCATCGCTGGTCTGGTATTGATTTCTCTGGTGTTTGTAGGCCCGGCCACACTTTGGGGCTGGATCGGGCTGGTGCCGCTTCTCACCGGAGTTTTCGGATTTTGCCCGATCTATGCGCTTTTTGGCCTTCGCACCTGTCCGGTATCACGACCGTCATAATTCCTGAATGCTGTCGGCGAGGCTGGTTAATCGCCGATCAGCCACGCCTTTGCTTCGTTCTCATCGGCCAGGAATTTGACGTTGATGCCGTCATTGAAGGCCGCCGCCTCTATCAGCATGAAATGCCGGGTGAACATGTTTTCCGGGGCGAGATAGCAAAAGCGAGCCTCTTTGCCCGCCGCGCGCCCGATACGCCGGACTTCATCGAGCACGGAGACCGGGGTGAAAACCGGAGTGCATCCGGCCACATCAAAGAGAATCCGGCGTATGCCGGCCGCGATATGCTGGAGGAGGATATCGCCTGATTTTTCGGTCAAATCCAGCGTGATGTCGCCGGTATAACGCACCACAAGTATGCCATCTTCCTGGAGCTCGAAAACGACACGCCCGTCCGTATCGGGATCGTGTGCGGTCTGTAACATGCCTGGGAACATACTCTCTTTTTTATAATAATTCCAGTTTTTACTCGCGCCTTGGGCGAAACCGTCCTGTGCTTCCGTTCTGCCGCCTTGTTGTTGCCGGGCAAGCGGGCTAGACGGGATGAAACGAGCAGGAACAGGCCAGATGACAACACATTTTCATAAGGGCGACCTCGCAGCAGGCGTGGATTTTGGGGCGGCTGTGGCCATTGATACAGAGACGCTGGGTCTGTCGCTGGTGCGCGATGCGCTGTGCGTGGTTCAGCTTTCGGCCGGAGATGGCGATGCCCATGTGGTGCAGCTTGACCGCTCCGCCTATGACTGCCCCAATCTGAAAGCGCTCTTGTCCGATCCCGGAATCACCAAAATCCTGCATTTTGCGCGCTTTGATGTGGCGATGATCCAGCGCGACCTGGGCATTACCCTGTCACCGGTCTTCTGCACCAAGATCGCCTCCAAGCTCTGCCGCACCTATACTGACCGGCACGGGCTGAAGGATGTGACTCGGGAGCTTCTCGGCATCGATTTGTCCAAACAGCAGCAAAGCTCGGACTGGGGCGCCGCCGAGCTCAGCCAGGCGCAGCTTGATTATGCCGCGTCTGACGTGCTGCATCTGCATGCGCTGCGCGAGCAAATGACCGCCATGCTGGAACGCGAGGGCCGGATGGAACTGGCGGCAGCCTGTTTTGATTTTCTGCCAACCCGCGCCGCTCTGGATCTGGCCGGATGGGCCGAGACTGACATTTTCGCCCATTCCTGACGGCTTTGCCATAAACATGCCGCGTCCGCCCCGCATTGACAGGCTCTGATGACCGCAACAACGGCTGATATCTCCCCGCTACACAAACCGGTGCACACCGTTTGGGAACCGCGGCGCGCCACGACACTGGCCGAGGCGCGCCAACGCACGGCCTTTATCCGCCTGCTCCGGGTCTGCCTTGTGACGCTGACAGGGCTGATCGTGGCAGCAGTGATCTTGCAGATACTGATGCGGTCTCTCGGCGGTGAGGATGCCATACCGATCACCGTGGGCGAGGATGCCCGCATGATCAATCCGCGCTTCACCGGCCGCGATGAGAATGGCACCCCCTATATGGTTACCGCCGACGCTGCTATCCGCCGCCGCGGCGAAGAGACCCGTATTACCGAGCTGGAATCCCCGCAACTCGACTATGATCTGATTACTGCGGATGGGGATGCCGAGGGCGTTCTGGCGCGCAGCGGTCTGTTTGATGCCGATGCCCGCACACTGGACCTGAATGCCGATGTGCGCTTCCGCACCCGTTCGGGTTATGAGTTCTCGGCGGATCATGCCCGGATCTATCTGTCGGAGGAACGCGTCGTCGGGCTGAGCCCGGTTGAAGGTGCGGGTCCGATGGGCACAATGCGCGCAGATCGATATGAAATACTGGACGGCGGTGACCGGGTCGTGTTCACAGGAAATGTCCGGACCCATCTCCGGAATGAAACTTCTGACGGCGGAGACCAGAGATGAAGACATTGCGTATTCTGATCCTGATGGCGGCGGCCCTGATGCCAGCCCCGGCGCTGGCCCAGATCGGGGGGCAAGGCGGTCCGATGGATATTTCCGCAGACCGGCTGGAAACCTTCGACGCGGAGCGCCGTGCGGTCTATTCCGGTAATGTCGATGCGGCCCAGGGTGAGGCCAATCTGCGCTCGGACCAGCTTGACGTCTTCTTTGTGCAACGGTCGGGAAATGGCGGCGGAACCGGTTCCAGCTGGGGCGAAATCGACCGGGTTATCGCTACGGGTGATGTTTTCTATGTCACGCCGGGCGAGGTCGTCCGAAGCCAGCGTGCCGTCTATCAACTGACATCGGGTACAATCATCATGACCGGGGGCGTTGTCCTCAGGCGTGGCGAGAATGTCATCCAGGGCGATTGCCTGATTGTCGATTTGGAAACGAACAACTCGCAAATCAATGCCCCAGCCTGTACCGGTGAAACACCGGACGGGACCAGTTCGGGCAGTGGCCGCGTCCGGAGCATATTCTATCCCTCGGGCAACAGCACTGATACTGAGGATACGGATGCCGGTGACGCAGACACTGATGATGCGGGTGCCGAAGGGTGAGTATGGCCGAGCCACGCACCTTTGGTGAAGCGCGGCCGGTTTCCACCGCCGAGGGGCTGGTGGTGGAAAGTATTGGCAAATCCTACCGCAAGCGTCCGGTCGTCAAGGGCGTATCCTTGCGCCTGAAACGCGGCGAGGTGGCCGGTCTTCTTGGCCCCAATGGTGCGGGCAAAACCACCTGTTTTTATATGATTACCGGCCTGATCGAAGCCGATTATGGCCGCATCCTTCTGGATGGTGAGGACATCACCCGCCTGCCGATGTATCAGCGCGCCCGTCTGGGCATTGGCTATCTGCCGCAGGAAGCCTCGATCTTCCGCGGGCTGTCGGTGAAAGACAATATCATGGCGGTCGCCGAGATCGTCGAGCCCGACAAAAAGACGCGCAAGGAAACCGTTGCCCAATTGATGGAGGAATTGCGGATTTCGCATCTGGCGGATGCCGCCGCCCTGTCGCTTTCCGGGGGTGAGCGCCGCCGCGTCGAGATTGCCCGCGCCTTGGCCACACGGCCCTCCTTCATGCTGCTGGACGAACCCTTTGCCGGGATTGATCCGCTGGCCATCACAGACATCCGCGACCTGATCCGTTTCCTGAAAAATCGCGGTATCGGCATTCTGATCACTGACCACAATGTCCGCGAGACGCTGGAGATCACCGACCGCGCCACCATCATCCATGAGGGCGAAGTGCTGTTTGAGGGATCGCCCGATGCGATCCGCGCCGACCCTGATGTGCGCCGTGTTTATCTCGGTGAAAGTTTTGGCTGATTTACTCTAGGTCTGATTCATCGGACTGGAGGCATCCCGTTGGCGGGACTTCATCAGAAACTGGAAATGCGGCAGGGCCAGTCGCTGGTCATGACGCCACAATTGCAACAGGCAATCAAACTGCTGCAATTGTCCAATATCGAATTGTCGGCCTTTGTCGAGGAAGAGCTGGAGCGCAATCCGCTGCTGGAGCGCGATGAGCGGTCCGATGAGCCGGATGTGGCAGAACTGACGGCCACTGAAGGCCGCAAGGAGCTGGAACTCGATGGCTCGGCGAATGGCGAAGCCAATGATGCCGTAGACGTTGATGCCGATGTCCTCAATTCGACTGATTCGAAATCCGATATGGCCGGTATGGATCCGGGCATGTCGTCATCGGCCTGGTCCGGGGCCAACACGGGCGGATCGTTCGAGGGCGGAGATTATGACGCGGCCGCCAATTCCTCGCGCGAAAAATCCCTGGCCGAACATCTGCACGATCAATTATCGCTTGCCGGGGCCGGTCCTGTTGCGCGCCTTATCGCCGCGCATCTGATCGATCTTGCCGATGATGACGGTTATATGCGGTCCGACCTTGATGAGGTGGCTGAGCGTCTGGGTGTGAAGACCGGCGAGGTCGCTGCTGCGCTCGACATGATCCAGGGGTTTGAGCCAGCGGGCATCATGGCGCGCGACCTGTCGGAATGCCTTGCCTTGCAGCTCAAGGACCGCAACCGGCTGGACCCGGCGATGGCGAAATTGCTCGACCATCTCGACCGGCTGGCCAAGCATGATTATGCCGCGCTGCAATCAATTTGCGGTGTAGATGCCGAAGACCTCGACGACATGATTGCCGAGCTGCGCTCGCTGACACCGAAGCCGGGCCTCGCCTATGGGGCCGACAATAGCCGCGCCATCGAGCCGGATGTCTTCGTGCGCGAAAATCCGGACGGAAGCTGGCGCATCGAGCTGAATACCGACACGCTGCCGCGGGTTCTGGTCAACCAGTCCTATGCGGCCGAAATCAGCGCTGTGGCGCGGTCCGAGGAAGACAGGACCTTCATCACCGATTGCGCCCAGAATGCGAGCTGGCTGGTGAAGTCGCTGGACCAGCGCGCGCGGACCATTCTGAAAGTCGCGTCCGAAATCGTGCGGCAGCAGGATCTCTTCCTCGCCAAGGGCGTCGCCTTTTTGCGGCCGCTGAACCTGAAGACGGTTGCCGATGCCATAGAAATGCACGAATCCACCGTCAGCCGGGTGACCTCGAACAAATATGTTGCGACGCCACGCGGCCTGTTCGAGTTGAAATATTTCTTCACCTCCTCCATTCCCGCTTCTGGCGGCGGTGAGGCGCATTCGGCCGAGGCCGTGCGCTATCGTATCAAGGCGCTGATCGGTGGCGAGACGCTGGACGAGATCATGTCCGATGATGCGCTGGTTGAACGGCTGCGCGATGAAGGAATAGATATTGCCCGCCGCACCGTGGCGAAATATCGTGAGGCCATGAATATTCCGTCGTCCATACAACGGCGGCGGATGCTGAAAAGGGCCAGCTGACATCCCTTTTTGCGGTGCGATTGACTTTTGAGACCGCGCCAATAGGTTCCGCCCGCTCTTGCCGGGAGGCATGTTTCCCTGCGAGTGCCCCATATGCTAGGGTCATATAAAGATGCAAATTCAGATCGTCTCCAAGGGTATTGATGTCTCTGGCGCGCTGCAGGAAGAAATTTCCGGCCGCGTCGCGGACGGTGTGTCCAAATATTTCAGCCGGCCGAGCGAAGCCTATGTGGCGGTCTCGCGTGAAGGGTCGGGATTTCGGGTCACCGTCTCCCTGCACCTGCCGTCTGGCGTGATGTTGCAGGCCCAAGGCGATGACAATGATGCCTACAAGGCCGCCGACAAGGCCGCCGGGCATATGGAAAAGCGTCTGCGCCGTTACAAGCGCAAGCTGAAGAATCACCATAATGAGAACAAGTCCGAGCTGCCCGCCGAAACCACGCCGATCACCGTGTTCCAGGGCCATCCGGAGACAGAGTTCGATGATGATGATGACGAGGCCGATCTGCAGGGCAGCGAGCCCGTCATTGTCGCCGAAACCCCCGGGGAAATGAGGGCCATGACGGCCAGCATGGCCGTGCTCGAGCTGGAAGCGGCCGGAGCACCCTTCCTGATCTTCCGCAATATTGCGCATAATGGCATCAATATCGTGTACCGCCGGCCCGACGGGCATGTCGGCTGGATCGATCCGGACCGCGATAAATCCCGCTAGCCCCTTGAAGCCTTTCGGGCTATAGCGCGGACCGCGTGATGCCCGAACCAAAACCGGACCTTTGTCATGGCCTTATCCGACCTTCTGTCGGCAGATTCTATTCTGGGAAGTCTGAGCGCGACCAATCGCAAGCAGGCGCTTCAGATCATGAGCGAAGCCGCTGCGGACAAGCTCGGTCTTGATTCCCGCATCATCTTCGATGCCGTCATGGAGCGTGAGCGCCTGGGCTCGACCGGTGTCGGTGATGGCGTCGCCATTCCGCATGCGCGGCTGGACGGTCTGGAGCATGTTTTCGGCCTGTTTGCGCGTCTGAAAAACCCGATCGAATTCGATGCCATAGATGGCCGCCCGGTGGATCTGATTTTTCTGCTGCTGGCCCCGGACTCCTCCAGCGCCGAACACCTGAAAGCGCTGGCGCGGATTTCACGGGTTTTCCGGCGTGAGGAATTGCGCACGCATCTGCGGGCCACCGACACACGCGACGGCATGATTGCGCTCTTGACGATTCAGGACGAAAGCAACGCGGCTTGATTTAAGTCGCAGCGCAGGCTTGCATGGCCCGATCCGGGGCTTGCCGGGCCCTGCTGCGCTGAAGCTGCGAAGGGTGGTGGAGCCAGGCGGAATCGAACCGCCGACCTCGTCATTGCGAACGACGCGCTCTCCCAACTGAGCTATGGCCCCGACCGATTGGGAAGGCGATGATTAGGAGTGCAGCGTCCCGGCGTCAAGATGCCGCTTCGGTGGCCGCTGGCATGTGCAAATCATTCCGGCATTTGCTTGCAGCCGCACCCTGAAAGCGGTTAGAGCAGGCGTAGAAACGCTGCCGGAGACGTCATTTTGAACCTGTCATTCATTGATGCGCTGATTATCTATTTTATCGATCCTGTTCTGGGTCTTTTCATTTTCATCCTGATCGCTGCGATCATATTAAGCTGGCTGATCAGCTTCAAAATCGTCAATCCCTACAATCCGGTTGTGGGATCGCTGTGGCGCATGACTTCGATGCTGACCGAGCCAGTGCTGCGGCCGATCCGGTCCATCCTGCCTGGTCTGGGCGGGTTTGATTTCTCGCCATTGGTGGTGATCCTGCTGATCCAGTTCATCCGCGGATGGTTGCTGCCCCAGATCATGATCGCTTTTTGATGGTCACGCGGCGCACGCCGGACGGCTTTCATCTGCCGGTCCGGCTGACGCCCAATGCCCGGCGCGATAGCCTTGATGGCTGGGACACGGATGCAGACGGGCAAGCCGTGTTGCGGGTGCATGTCCGCGCCATACCCGAAAATGGCAAAGCCAATACCGCCCTTGTCAAACTGCTCGCCAAGCGGCTCGGAATCGGTAAAACCCGCGTAAATGTCACCCGCGGCCAGACCAGCCGGATCAAGACCGTTTCGGTGGATTGCGATGCGGATGAGGCGGATATGCTGATAGCGAAATTGACGGAGGCAGACAGATGACAGCCCGGATCATTGACGGAAAATCCATCGCCGCCGGCATGGACCAGCGGGTCGCCACGGCCGCCGCACAACTGGAAAACCTGCTTGGCCGCAAGCCGGGGCTGGCGGTGGTGCTGATCGGTGATGATCCTGCCAGCGAGGTTTATGTCCGCAACAAGGTCCGGCGCGCGGTGGCGGCTGGTATGGAGTCGACGGAAATCCGCAAGCCGGCCTCCATCAGCCAGGCCGAGATCATCCGGATTGTCGCGCAATTGAACGCCAATCCGGCAGTGGACGGGATTCTGGTACAGATGCCGCTGCCTGATCACATTGATGCCGGTGCGGTTATCAACACGATAGATCCGGACAAGGATGTGGATGGGCTGACAGCGGTCAGCGCCGGCCGTCTGCTGGCAGGAGAAAGCGGATTGCGCCCTTGCACTCCGGCCGGTTGCGTGTTGCTGGCAAAACAGGTGATGGGCGATCTGTCCGGAAAATCAGCACTGATCATCGGCCGCTCCATTCTGGTCGGCAAACCGGCTGCGCTGCTTTTCCTTGAAAAGAATTGCACGGTGACGATCGCCCATTCGCGCACCACAAACCTGCCGGAGCTGGCGCGTCAGGCTGATATTCTGGTGGCCGCCATTGGCCGGCCGGAAATGATACCGGGCGAGTGGATCAAACCCGGGGCCTGTGTTCTGGATGTCGGCATCAACCGGATTGACGCGCCGGAACGCGGCGCAGGCCAGACCCGTCTGGTGGGGGATGTCGCCTTCGACGCCGCATCGCAAGTGGCCGGCTGGATCACGCCGGTGCCGGGCGGGATCGGTCCGATGACAATCGCCCTGCTGTTGCGGAATACGATCACAGCGGCGGCGCGCCGGTCAGGGTTGGACACAACAGAAATCGTCTGATTGCCGCGCTTTATAAAGACCCTATTAAGGATATCGGAGGCAGAAGAGAGGGAATAAAGGGCAGAGGGCCATTATGACCGCATTGAATGTGCTTCACGTTGAAGATGATTTCGCCGACGCCTTGCTGGTGCAGAATACGGTCTTTGAATCCGGTGATTATGATATCGGGTTTGAAGTTGTCCGCGATTTGCGTGAAGCCCGCCGCAAGCTGAAAAACAAGATGTATGATCTGATCCTCCTGGATCTGCGGCTCCCCGATTCCATCAATCCCGATGACACGCTGACGACAATGCAGGCGCTGTGTCCGGTCACGCCCATTGTCGTTTTGTCCGGCTCTGTCCGGGTGGATAGCGGAACGGTTCCCGAGGGGATTAACCGGCTCGACAAGAATGAATATCTCTGCGGCCGGGCCGCTGATGGCGGCAAGCCCTTGGCTCAGGTTCTGCGCCTTTCGGCGTCCAGTGACGATTATGAAGCCATCTGATTTCTGAAAGAGGCGCGGGTTTTGCGCTTGCTGAACCGTTCTTGATTGTAGCGGTCAAAATGATTCATGCCGACATCCATAGCATGGATGCGCGTTCCAGTGCCGATCTGACGAATTGGCGGTCGCTTGCGGAAGCCGCGCTGTGCCTCTGGCGCTGAAACTCCACGGCGGCTTAACCAGATTTCAGCGGTTGGGATGGATACTGGCCTGCGAGTTTCAGGCTTTGTCCGCGCCGTCACACAACGGACAAGGCAAGCTGCAGGATCATCGCTATGCCAACGCAGGTTTCTGTCATCATTCCAACCTTCCGCCGGCCTGACGGGTTAAGGCGCGCGGCAGACAGTGTTCTGGCCCAGGCCAATCCCTGTGGATTGAGTATCGAGCTGATCATTGTCGACAATGATCCTGATGGCTCCGCCATGGCGCAGGGACAGGCCATCGCCAAGGAGGCTGCGGTGCCGGTGAAAGTCGTGCACATGCCCTCCCCCGGAGTCGCCAATGCCCGCAATGCGGGCCTTGACGCCAGTTCGGGAGAGCTGATTGCTTTCCTCGATGATGATGAAGAGGCTCCTGTCACCTGGCTCTGTGAACTGGTGGGCAGTTTACGCTTTTATGATGCGGATGTGGTCTTCGGCCCGGTGCGGACCCGGCTTCCGGACAGCGTGACGGCGCACCGCGAATACTATTCGCAATTCTTTGCCCGGTCTGGGCCGGAAGAGAGCGGCCATATCGATCATTACCATGGTTGCGGCAATTCACTGATCCGCCGCGAGGCCCTGCCCTCTGATCAGCCCTTTGATGCGGCGCGTAATGATATCGGCGGGGAAGATGATCTTCTGTTTGCACAGATGCAGGCCATAGGCGCGGTCTTTGCCTGGTCGGCGGAGGCTTGGGTCTGGGAAGACCCGCTGACCCATCGCGCCAGCCTGAATTACACCCTCAAACGGGCGTTTGCCTATGGACAGGGGCCCAGCGTTGCCTGCGCTTCAAGCCGGCCGGTGAATCTGCCAGGCCTTGTCTTCTGGATGTGTGTCGGGGCCGCGCAGGCGGTTGTTTACGGGAGTGCCGCTGCGGTGCTGTGGGCGGTGGGTGCGCCGCAGCGTGCGCGTATGCTCGACAAGGCCGTCAGAGGTCTGGGCAAGGTTTTCTGGGGCGGCCCCTTCAGCCTCGGCTTTTATGGCACGGCTGCCCTGCGGGGTCAGGCAGCCGCTTCCTGACCATCGAGCGCTTTCAACATGTTTTCAATATTTGACAGCTTGTTGCGCTGAGTATCTGCACGGGCTTCTTCAAGGCCCGCTTCTGAGCGGATCAGGCGGATGGCCTTTTGCTGTGCTGCGGCGGAACATTTGCCGGCCGGAATGGCCTGACAGGTGACCAGTTTCAACAGCGATGCGGCGCGGTCCAGAACCGGCTGATCACTGTTTGCTATGGAGTCCAGCAAACCGGAGCGGTCCAGTACTTTCTGACCCAGTGCATCAAAAGTGTCCGAAAGGCTGGCCCTGTCTTCTTCGGGATAATTGCCCTTCAGCGCCTTGACCTGAAACCCGGTGAGACGGTGCAAACGGTCAATCGCGCGGCCTTGACCGGACACAAACCAGCCTTCTGTCTTGTGATTACCCAGCGCGGCACGGATATAACCTGCCAGCTTTTTCTTGTTCTGGACCCCGACAATATTTTCTTCCAGCGCCAGAAGTTTTTCGATTTCCTGTTCCGGATTGCTGCACTGATCGAGATAATCGCCAATGGTTTCCGGGGTCAGAAGCCGGGCCGACCGTTTCGAGAACGCATCCTGAAGGGCGCTGACCGAGAGGTCTGGTCCCTGGGCCATGACCAGCTGCTGCGCCAGTTTGCGGGCAAGTTTTACTTCTTCCAGCACGTCCTTGGGCCGCATGCGGCGCGGACGCTGGAGCCGCTCCAGCAAGGCACTTGCGATCATGGTCTTGCAGGAGGGCGAATCGCCCGACTTCATCAACCGGGTGAGCGCGCGGGCCTCCGCCGGGGCGCCGGCAAGACTTTCAGCATCTGCTGCTCCCACAAACATGTCGGAGAGGCGTTGCACCTCATCTCCCAGCTCGGGGACATATCCGATGAGCGCCATCAGGCCGGAGTCGAAGTTCAGTATCTCGGACAGGAAAATATCGAGCTGTTCACAGCCCACTTTCCGGGCCTTTTCTTCTTGCGGCAACTCACCGGCAAATTCCATCAGCACGGCAAGCTTCTTGCCGAAGCCACGCTCGTCTGAAAGGCGGTCAGAGAGAGCCGCGCGGATCTTGTAAGGCGATTTCTCACCTGCAAAATCCTCAACCAGTGAGGCATAGGTCTTGTATTTTGAAAATCTGGGCAAGCGGCCGGACTTACCATCCTTGTAAATGCGGTCGAAGGCTTTCTGGGTCAGGTCGTGCAGCTGTTTGACATAGGCATGGACGGTGGAATCCCCGTCGCGCGCACTGGCGACCGCAACTTTCTGGATGGCGTGCTGAAGCTCTGTACCGCCGCTTTCAAGGTCCTCGGCCTGTTCGGGGCTGTGCATCAGCTCCATCGGCGTAACCTGTTTGCGGACAAACCACTCATTCAACACCCGGCTCATCGTATCACGGGCCGACGGATTGGTCAGATCATCGGGTGACAGGCACGGCAGGGTGCCATCACCGGTTTTTTCCTCTTCGGCCTCGAATTTCTCAGCGCCTTCTTCCCAGATGGTAAAGGAGCGGAAAGCGCGCGCCGATTCGTCAAAGCGTTCCTTGGACACGCGCACCGACCCGGTGGGTGTTGCCTCCAGGAGTTCACGAGCAAATTCAAGGGCGTTTTCACGATCCGGCCGGGCTTCGGCCAGCGTCCAGCCGGCTTTGCGATGCTTCTTGACGAAGATTTCAAAATGGACCTTGGCTGCCGCCATCAGGCGCACTCCGTGCAAACAAGCGCGAACAATGCCACTGAAACATTTAAGGCGCGGTGAACCCTAGAGCCTGATTTGTTCAATCGGAAGCGGTTTGATGGTGAGGAATTTTTGGGCTGGCGAGGAGAAGACCGGAGCATGATGTTCGCCATCATGCGAGGATTTCGACACAGCCAGTGCGGAAAAGACCACCAAG
>PFFX01000009.1:0-1795 GCA_002783385.1 Rhodobacterales bacterium CG15_BIG_FIL_POST_REV_8_21_14_020_59_13
CCGGAGGCGATCATCAGACCGAATATCGCGGCGGTGAAGAAATAGAGGCCGGGCTGTTCCGTAATGCGGATAGCCCGGTCGCCTGACAGCGTGAAAACGATCAGGCCTGCGATCAGCACATCCAGCATGGACCACTTGCCGAGCCGGTCCACCCAGACAAGTGCGCTGCGGCCCTGCGCCCAGCCGGCGTTCACGGCGGAAAGGTAGAAGGTTTTTGCTATGGGAAAAAGAATCGAGAAAACGAGAATGACCAGTCCGAGGAGATAGTTTTCATTCACCAGCAAGGCGCGGGTGACATCGATCAGCGAATGGGCTTCCGAGAAGAAGATGAGGCGCCGCGTTTCCAGCATGGGCGTCAAGAGTCCGGCTGCCAGACAAACCGATGATAACAGGATCAGCATTCTGGCAATGACGCCACCGCGTCCATGCGCACGTGAAAGGGATGTCTCTGCCATCTTTTCCTCCCGGCTTTTCGGATATCTGGCAAAGAGAATGCGGCAAGACCAAGGCAAACAAAAAGGGCCGCCCGTCGAGCGGCCCTTTCAGGTGCTATTTGGAGCGGGTCAGTAACCGCTGAGTTCCGCCACACGTCCGGCGCCCCAGGCATCGTCCCCGAGGAATTCACCGGCGGCCTGAGCCCGCTTGTAGAAGAAGCCGATCTCGTATTCATCGGTCATGCCGACGCCGCCATGCATCTGGATGGCTTCGGCAGATGAAAGCCGCGAGACTTTTGTGGCCTTGGCCTTGGCCGCGGCAATCCACAAAGGGGCTTGAGAGGGGGCTTCATCAAGCTGCCGCAAGGCCTTGATCACCAGCGATTGCGTCATTTCCACTTCGGTCAGTAAATGCGCTGCGCGGTGCTGAAGGCCCTGGAAGGAACCGATCTTCTGGCCGAATTGCTCACGCTCCTTGATGTAATCCAGCGTGCGGGAAAAGGCTTCCTCGGCGATTCCCAGCTGTTCGGCCGCCAGACAGGCCCGGCCTGAATCAAGCACCAGATCGAGAAGGGCAGCACCATCTTCTGTCCCAGACAGGAGGGCGTCACCATCCAGCTTTACATCGTCGAAATCGATGTTTGCCGGAGCGTGACTATCGACGGAGCGGCGCAGGGTGCGTTCGACGCCCTCCGCCTCAGGATCGACCAGGAAAAGACCAATGGAGTCATCCTCCATGCGGGCAGCCACGATGAGCATGTCCGCACCATTACCGCAAACTACATGGCGTTTCTGGCCGCTGAGGCGGAAGCCGTTGCCGTCCTTTTTGGCGCGGGTTTCTATATGCGAGGCATTGTGCCGGGCTTTCTCGTCGGCTGCGAGGGCAAAGACTTTCTCGCCAGACGCAATTTTCGGCAGGTGTTCGGACTTCTGACCTTCCGTGCCGCCATACCGCAGCGCTGTTGCACAAAGCACGGAGGAGGCAAGGAATGGCGTGGCCGCCAGTGTGCGCCCCATCTCCTGCAGGATGAGACCGGCGGCTGTGAACCCCATATCAACGCCGCCATATTCCTCGGGAATGACGATGCCGTTCCAGCCCATATCTGCCATGTCTTTCCAGATGGCATGGCGGAAGCCGTCCTTGCAGTCCTCGTCGCGAAGACGGCGGAGTTCTGAGACCGGTGATTTTTCAGCAAGAAAAGCCTGTGCGCTATCGCGCAGCATCTGTTCTTCTTCAGATAGAATGTAGCTCATTGATAAATCCCTGATCAGCCGCCCGGAAGCTCAAGCACACGCTTGGCCAGAATGTTCAATTGGATTTCGGACGTGCCGCCCTCGATGGAGTTGGCGCGTGACCGCAG
>PFFX01000009.1:1835-8279 GCA_002783385.1 Rhodobacterales bacterium CG15_BIG_FIL_POST_REV_8_21_14_020_59_13
TCTTCGGGGGTTTCGCCTTCCCAGAGCAGGCCATCAGAACCCAGGGCTGACATGTTCAACTCATGCCGGCGCTTGTTCAGCTCGGTGCCGTAATATTTCAACATCGAGGCCTTGGCACCGACGCCTTGACCCCCATCAGCCTGATCCTTGATCCGTTGAAGTGTGGTCTCAAAGGCCAGCGCATCAATCGTCAGCCGCGCAATATCGCCGCGCAGGATCGGATCGGCGACGCGGCCATTTTCATCGACTTCACCGGATTTATGCGCTGCGGCGACCGGATTCATCTGGGCGCCACTGCCCCCCCCGGCAATATTGGCGCGTTCGTGCGACAGCAAGTATTTTGCGACATCCCAGCCGCGTCCCGCCTCGTGCACTATATTTTCCTTGGGCACTTTGACATCGTCGAAGAAAGTTTCGCAGAACGGCGATTTACCGGAAATGAGCTTGATGGGCTTTGTTGAAACCCCCTCCCATTCCATGTCGATCAACAGAAATGAAATGCCCAGATGCTTCGGGGCATCCGGTTCGGTGCGGACGAGCGCAAAAATCCAGTCACATTCATCGGCATAGCTGGTCCAGACCTTCTGACCATTGACGACCCAATGGTCGCCGTGGTCATCGCCCCTGGTGCGAAGGGCTGCCAGATCCGACCCCGCTCCCGGTTCGGAATATCCCTGGGCCCAGCGGATTTTTCCGCGCGTGATTTGCGGCAGGTAATGGCGTTTCTGCTCTTCGGAACCGTATTTCAATAACGCCGGTCCGAGCATCCAGATGCCGAAGGAAATGAGCGGCGGCCGTGCCTTGATGCGCTCCATCTCTTCTTTCAGAATCTGGGCTTCATCCTTGGAGAGGCCTCCACCGCCATATTCTTTTGGCCAAACCGGGCAGGTCCAGCCTTTCTCCGACATGCGGTCCAGCCAGACTTTCTGGTCGTCGCTGGAAAACGCAAAGCTTTTGCCGCCCCAGCAGATGTCTTTTTCCGATTTCATCGGTTTGCGCATGGAGTCCGGGCAATTGGCGTCTAGCCAGTCGCGGACGCTGCTACGGAAGGTTTCAGTGTTGTTCATACTTCTCCCCGTTGGTCTTTTTGCCGGATCAAAGACTAGCGCGAGATTTGCGGGTGGCGACCCCCTTTTCCCACCTGCGGCGAATGATCACCGGGTCTTGCCATGCCGGGAAGGGCGGTTAAATCGGGCGGCGGAGGAAATGTCATGTCACTTGCCCGCCCGCAAACCAGCACTCCGATCTTTATCTGGCTGTTGATTGTTGCCGCGATGGTGGCGGCCATGATCCTGATTGGCGGGGCCACGCGGCTGACGGATTCCGGTCTGTCCATCACTGAATGGCGGCCTGTCACCGGGGCCATTCCACCGCTGACGGAGGCTGGCTGGGAAAGTGAGCTGGATCTCTATCGATCCACCACCCAATACCAGCTTCAAAATCGCGGGATGAGTCTGGAGGAATTCCAGTTCATCTATTGGTGGGAATGGGGACATAGATTTCTCGGCCGGATGATCGGACTGGTCTTTGCGGTTCCCCTGGTTGTCTTCTGGGCGCGTAGGCGTGTGCCTGGCCGTCTCAAACTGCCGCTGGTCATCCTGTTGATCCTCGGCGGGCTGCAAGGGGGGATCGGATGGTGGATGGTTTCCAGCGGCCTTGTGGACCGGCTTAACGTCAGCCAGTACCGGCTGGCGACCCATCTGGGGATGGCCTTTATCATTCTTGGTCTGACAGTCTGGGTTGCGCTGGAGTCGCGCTATGGCGTGAGTTCCCGTCATAGAAATGCAACCGCGCCGTGGGTGGCGGGTTTCTGGGCGCTGGTTTTTCTGCAGATTATCCTTGGCGCCTTTGTGGCGGGGCTGGATGCCGGGCGTATCTTCACAACTTGGCCATTGATGGAAGGCCGGCTCGTACCGGATGGCTATCTCGGCGGCATGGGCTGGCTGCAAGCGGCATTTGAAAGTCGGCCCGCTGTCCAGTTGCATCACCGCTGGGTGGCCTATCTGGTGGCCATTTGCGCCGGGCTTTTATCGCTGGCGCTTTGGCGCAGCCGTGTCCCGGCGCTGCAGACCGGGGCCATATGGATAGCGTCCATTACGGTGATACAGATCGTTCTCGGCATTACGACGCTGGTTCATGCAGCACCGCTCAGCCTGTCACTGTTGCACCAGGCGGGTGCGATTGCGCTGTTCAGTGTTGCCGCGGTGGTTTCATGGAAGGCGCGGCGCGCCTAATCAATAACAATGATTCCGCGCGCAAAAGTTTCCCGGGCGATCAAGCGTATACGGCCATCGGCTTCGTCGGCCACGGCGACCAGTCCGCTCTGATAGGCGGTGCCACCATAGGACGATTCGGTTGCGGAAATCGCGCCCGGCTGATCCACCCCCGGGATTGAAAACCCGTCGCGAATGATCGCATCTCCGATCAGTTCCAGGGTTCGGCCATCGCGGATTTCAAGTGTGTCATTGGTTCCGTTCGACAAAATCAGAACCGGCCGCCCCAGAAACTCGCCCGCCGCCAAAGAAAGGGCGTAGCCGTCCGTTTGTGCTTCGACCTGCCCGTCATCGGACAACCGCACAATTCCGCCAGCGGGTCCGGACGCGTAAATATATCCATTCCCTGCGGCACAGGTGCGGACCGGTGAGGGAAGATCGAAACGGGCCCGGCGGGTGGCGCTGATGAGATCGCCGCCATTGTCAGCTACCCGCCAGATTTCGGCCGTTGTGCCTCGGGATAGCACCATCAGGTCAACATAGCCGATGCCTTCGTCCAGCCCGCAGACCGAGGCGATATCGCCTTGCGGGCTGATCGGCTGGATTGGCGCTTCAATCAGTTCGGGGCCGGTCCGGAGCAGGGCATAGGCCCGTACCAGATTGGTGTCGCGGTCGGCCCCGAACAGAAGCGGCAGGGATTCGCCTCGTAGCTGGAATCCCGGAGCAGCGGCCAGTCCCCACAAGCGCGAACCAGTCATGCGATGGACCGATTGGCCTTCAATATCAAACAGGTCGATTCCACCTTCTTCAGCCGATGCGGCGATGAATCCCGACCAGGCTGTTGAGGTATCAGGTAGAAATGCGACAGCAGCAACGCCATCGCTATCAATGCTTTCCATGACACCAGTCGAGACAAGCTCCAGATAATCACCTTCACGATCAAGCACGCCTGCCGTTACGGGGGTGTCCGTCTCGTTTTCCGGTTCGCAGGCGGCCAGCAGGAAGGCCCCGCCAGCAATCAGCCCAATTTGCGCCAGGGTACGAGGATCGCAAAAGTCCGCGAAGGTTTTGACTGTATGTTGACGAAGAGAATAGTTCCGTCCGGAGAAAGGCATGGTCCACAAAACTCTCTGTAATGGCTGTTTTCGATAAACGCGTTCCGGGCAAGCGTATAGATACGCCTGGCTGGCGTCACGCTGCGTATGTATTGCTCGTCCGGATCATCCTCAGCGGCAATCAAATCGCCCCATGTTGCAAGCGCCATAATATCGCACATGCCTATGGTTTCATCCCCAGGCTCTCAATAAACAATTCATGGCTGGCAGGATTGCCAGTCTCATCCGCAGTTCATTTTCAGACCGACCGTATATCGCGGAATATCTTGCCCCTGCGTGATGCTCACTCGTCGAAAAAAAGGCTTACAAAAAACCTGTTATTATGGCGGTATAATAATACCGTATATGTAAGTGTCTGTTTATAATAGCTTCTGAAATACATGTTGACGTAAAATGATCGGAGGACTATCCCCCGCGCTTCATCAGGCCAGCTGCCGGCCAGAAGTTCGAGAGACAGATCATGAAAACCTTTACCGCAAAGCCTGCGGAGGTGGAGAACAAGTGGATTATCGTTGACGCCGAGGATGCCGTTGTTGGCCGTCTTGCAGCGTTTGTCGCCACCCGCCTTCGGGGCAAGCACCGCCCGGATTTCACACCGCACGTTGATACGGGCGATCATGTAATCATCATCAATGCCGACAAGGTTCGTTTTACCGGCCGCAAGATGGGCAATAAACGTTATTACCGCCACACCGGTCACCCGGGCGGGATCAAGGAAACGTCGCCGGAAAAAATTCTGGGCAGCAAACACCCGGAACGCGTTGTCGAGCTTGCGGTAAAGCGCATGCTGCCAAAAGACAGCCCGCTGGCCCGCGGTCAATTCTCGAAGTTGCGCGTTTATGCCGGCACCGAGCATCCGCATGAGGCTCAACAGCCTGAAGTTATCGACTTCAAATCGATGAACACCAAGAATGTCCGGAGCTAAGCCCATGTCAGAGAACGCCCGTTCCCTCGAAGACCTCAAGGACGCTCTGAAAGAGTCAGATGCGCCTGTCGTCGCCAATGAAACCGCTGAGCTGCCTGAACCGAAGATTGACGAGCTTGGCCGCTCCTATGCGACCGGCAAGCGCAAGGATGCCGTTGCGCGCGTCTGGATCAAGCGCGGTTCCGGCAAGATCACCGTGAATGGCCGCACGCAGGAGGTTTATTTCGCGCGCCCTGTTTTGCGGATGATGTTGCAGCAGCCATTTGATGTGACCGAACGCAAGGACGAGTTCGACGTGATCTGTACCGTCAAGGGCGGCGGATTGTCGGGTCAGGCCGGTGCTGTCCGCCACGGTATTTCGAAAGCGCTCAACCTTTACGAACCGGCCCTTCGTGGTCCGCTGAAAGCGGCAGGATTCCTGACCCGTGACAGCCGCGTGGTTGAACGCAAGAAGTATGGCCGCAAGAAAGCGCGCCGGAGCTTCCAGTTCTCCAAACGCTAGACCAAGGCTCATGCTTTGTATTACGGGCGGTCCTTCGGGCCGCCCGTTTTGTTTTGGTATATCATCCGTCATCTACCCGACAGATGATCTTCTGACTGCGGTGCGTCACATTGCGGTTTTGCTTATCCATGGAAAATCTTTAGGGCAGGTCTGAAGCGCCCGACTCAGGAGTCATGAATGTCTGCAACCGATACCCGCCATCAGCAGGCCGACACGGATCGCGGGTCCGGCTTTGCCGCAGAAATGGAACGGGACGCGGCCCACCGGGAAAAAGCGCGCAGCGCGAAACCGTTGCGGCGGCTGATTCCCTATATCATGCGCTATCCGGCGCTGCTGACCGCATTTTCGATTTTCCTGATCCTTGCATCGGGACTGACGCTTATCCTGCCGGCGGCGTTCCGCCTCGTGGTGGATTGCGGTTTTGGAGGGGCGCCGGAGTCGGCGGCCTGTGAAGCGTTTTCCATCGGGCCGGACCTGTCCGGCTATTTCCTGGCCGGAATGGGCGTGGCGTTCTGTCTGGCGCTGGCGAGTGCTTTCCGCTTCTATTTCATCAGCCGCCTGGGCGAACGTGTGGTCGCGGATCTGCGGCGGGCGGTTTTTGATCATCTACTGACGCTCAGCCCGTCCTTCTATGTCGATACCCGCACGGGGGAAGTTTTGTCCCGCCTGACAACGGACACCACGCTGATCCAGACGGTTGTCGGCTCGTCCGTGTCGGTTGCCCTGCGTACCGTGGCGACAACTGTTGGCGCCCTGACATTGATGGTCGTGGTCAACTGGCAGCTGGCTTTGATGGTTCTGGCCATGGGGCCGGTCATCCTCTTGCCGATACTGTTCTTCGGCCGCCGTGTGCAACGGCTTTCACGCGAATCCCAGGATGAATTGGCCAATGCCTCGGCTCGGGCTGGTGAGAGTCTGCAAGCCATTGAAACTGTTCAGGCCTTTACCCGCGAGCCGGAAGAGAGCCAGCGTTTCCGGCAGGTTGTTGAATCCACCTTCGATATTTCCCTGAAGCGGATTGGCGTGCGGGCGATCATGACGGCGGTGATTTTCACTGTCATCCTGACCGGGTTGATAGCGGTTCTATGGTTCGGTGCGGTGCAGGTTCAGGCCGGAGCCATCACGCCGGGCGCGATGACGCAATTTGTCATGTACGCTTTTGTGGCAGTCAGTGGCGTCGGTATGCTGACGGAAACCTATGCCGAGGTCATGCGCGCCGCCGGGGCGACGGAGCGGTTGATGGAATTGCTGTCGGCTAAAACCGATATCGCAGGACCGGCAGACCCGGCTCATCTTGCGGTGCCGGTGAAGGGTGAGCTCTCATTCCGGTCCGTCACCTTTGCCTATCCGGCGCGACCAGAGGCCAAGGCGCTGGAGGATATCAGCTTCGACATACAGGCAGGTGAGACGGTGGCTTTGGTGGGCCCGTCCGGGGCCGGCAAGTCGACGATTTTCCAGCTGTTGCTGCGCCTCTATGATCCCGCATCAGGGCACATTGATCTTGACGGGGTCGATATCCGCTCCATCGAGCCGCAGGAGCTGCGCCGTCAGCTCGCCGTGGTGCAACAGAATGCGCCCCTGTTCAGTGGTTCGGTGGCGCAGAATATCCGCTTTGGCCGTCCAAAGGCTACGGAAGACGAGGTCAGGGTGGCGGCGGTTGCGGCGAATGCCCATGATTTCATCATGGCG
>PFFX01000009.1:8357-15140 GCA_002783385.1 Rhodobacterales bacterium CG15_BIG_FIL_POST_REV_8_21_14_020_59_13
GCACGGGCTGTTTTACGGGATGCCCCGGTGCTGTTGCTGGACGAAGCGACCAGTGCGCTGGATCCGGAAAGCGAGCAGGTCATCCAGGCTGCTTTCGAGGCTGCTGCCAGGGACCGCACAACGCTGGTCATTGCGCACCGGCTGGCGACGGTCCGCAATGCCGACCGCATCATCATCATGGAAGAGGGCCGCATTGCCGACCAGGGCACACATGATGAATTGCTGAGCCGGGAAGGCGTCTACAAGCGCTATATCGAGCTTCAGTTCGGTACAGCCTAGCTCCTCACCAACACGTATTCGCCCGGTGCATCACAGATCGGCTTCAGCTTGCCATCGCCCGGCTGACGCGCTGGGACATCCTCGCCCGAACGCTCATACAGCCAGTCGCGCCATTCCTCCCACCAGGAGCCGGCCACTTCGGTCGCGCCTTCCAGCCATTCCTCAACCGTTTCTGGCAGGCCGGAGTTGACCCAGTGCTGGTATTTATTGGCACCGGGATGGTTGATGACACCGGCAATGTGGCCCGAACCGGCCAGCATGTAGCGCACCGGCCCGCCAAACAGTTTCGCGCCGCGATAAACAGACGGGTAGGGGGCGATGTGATCATCGCGGCTGGCCTGCATGAAGACCGGGGTTTTGACCTTCGTCAGATCGAGGGTGAGGCCGTCCATCTCGATCTCTTTTTTTGCGAGCCGGTTCTTGCGGTACATGTTGTCGAGATACCAGAGGTGTAGCTTTTGCGGCATGCGGGTCTGGTCGGCATTCCAGTACAAGAGATCGAACGCTTGTGGCTGTCGTCCGAGCAGATAATTCGACACAACGAAGGACCAGACCAGGTCATTCGAGCGCAACATGTTGAATGTGTCCGACATGGTGCGGCCATCGAGAACGCCGCCCTGCGCCTCCATCAGGCGGTTGATCTCTTTGAACCATGCATCATCGACAAACAGGAGGAGGTCGCCAGCGAGCTCGAAATCCGTCTGGGCAGCAAAAAAGGTAGCGGACGCGATCTTGCCGCTGTCTCCGCGCGCTTCCAGCAAGGCGAGGGCGGAGGCAAGCATGGTGCCGCCGATGCAATAGCCGACCGTATTGACGCAGTCCGCGCCGGTGGCTTCCTTGACCCGATCAATCGCGGTGAACAATCCCTGTTCGATATAGTCCTGAAAGCTCTTGTCTCTCAATTCGGAACCCGGATTGACCCATGAAATCAGAAAGACAGCGAAGCCCTGCTGGGTCAGCCAACGCACCATGGAATTTTCCGGGCGCATGTCCATGATGTAGAATTTGTTGATCCATGGTGGGGCAATGAGTAATGGTCGAGCCTTCACTGTATCTGTCGTTGGCGCATACTGGATGAGCTCAAAAATTTCGTTTCGGAAAACGACTTTCCCCTCGGTGGCCGCCAGATCGACTCCGACCTTGAAACCTTCCATATCACTCTGGGTCAGGGCCAGCCGCCCGCCGCCCTTTTCCAGATCGCGGGCCAGATTGGCGAGGCCTTTGGTCAGGTTCTCACCCTTCGACTGCATGGTCGCCCGAATGACATCCGGATTGGTAAGCGCAAAATTTGTCGGCGCCAGCGCATCGACCATCTGCTTGGTCAGGAATTCCACCTTGCGCTTGATGGCGGGATCCACGCCTTCCACTCCATGGACAAGTCCCATGAGGAAGTTCTGGTTCAAGAGATAGGATTGCTTGATCGCGTCAAAAACCGGGTTCTCGCTCCAGTCTTCGCTGCGCCAGCGTTTGTCACCGGCATCGGGTTTGACAACCGGCTCGGATTCACCGGCAAGAAACCGTTTTGAGGTATTGGTCCAGAGATCCAGATATCCGGTCAGCAGACTGGCCTGCGCCTCCATCATCTTTTCCGGATCGGAGACGATTTTGGACCACACTTCGCCGAGCTCCGGCGTCGTGTTAATGGCCTGCGTGTCCGGCATTGCAACTTTGCCATCCAGTGCCTTGCGCATGGAATCAGACATCAGTTTCTGACTTTTCAACGCCGCCTGCATAAGATTGCGGGACATGTGATCCAGCGCTTCGACATCCGCCGGGTTCATGGCCGGGAAATTATATTCGCCAGACGCAGCGCTGGCGTCTCCGGGTTTGGCAGGGTTTGTGCCGGTCCTGGGGGCGGCGGGTTTTTTCTTTATCGCAGTCTTGCGTGGTTTGCGCTTGGCGGCGGGTTTCTTTTCGTCGGCCATGAAAAGGGCTCTCCAATCTGTGCACAGGCGGGTGACAGCGATCCCTGACAGCGTATAGATAGCACCAGCGGCGTCCACCACCGGAGCACGGCTTTGACCCGAAAAATTTTTCTTTTAGGCCCTTTGCTGCTCGCAGCTTGTGCGACGCCTGACTTGCAGGGCGATATAGAGGCAGAACAAAGCTGGTTCGAGGCGCGCGTGGAACAGGGGGCCAGCGCGGACAGCGCACCGGCGTCCATCCCTGACAAATTGCCGTCGATCAGCGCCGAACAATTGCGTCAGTCTGCTGCGCAAGTCCTGCAAGTGCGCGATACGGTCTCCGCAAACGAGCGTGCCACCCGCGAGCCGGGCAGTGACACCGAAACCTATGCTGAGGAAGCGCGTCAGCGCGCTGAACCTCCACACCCGATTGACTGAATTTTTCTCCGGAGCCTGAACATATGAGCGATGCCCGAAATCTTGAACGCCTTGTGCTTGACGCAGTCAGTGCAGCCGAAGCGGCCGCTATTGCGGCTTCATTCCATGTCGGGGGTGGCGACAAGGAGGCTGCTGACCAGGCCGCCGTCGATGCCCTACGCACTGGCTTGAATGCGATGGATATGAAAGGCCGGATTGTCATTGGTGAGGGTGAACGCGATGAAGCCCCGATGCTCTATATCGGCGAAGAAGTCGGGACCGGTGAGGGTCCGGAAATCGATATTGCGCTCGATCCGCTGGAAGGCACATCGCTGACGGCCAGGGGCATGGCCAATGCGCTTGTCCTCGTCTCATTCGCTCCGCGTGGAGGCCTGCTTTATGCGCCCGACACCTATATGGACAAGATTGCCGTCGGTAGCGGCTTTCCGGCAGGGGTGATTGATCTCGACAAATCTCCATCGGACAATGTGAAAGCTCTTGCCAAAGCCAAGGGAGTAAGGACGGATGAGATCCGCGTCTGCGTTCTGGAACGCGAGCGTCACGAGCACATCGTCGCCGATATCCGGACGACCGGGGCCCGGGTGATGATGATCCCGGATGGCGATGTGGCGGGCATTATTGCGGCAACCGATCCTTCGACCGGCATTGATTTATATGTCGGCCAAGGCGGTGCCCCGGAAGGGGTTTTGTCCGCGACGGCCTTGCGCTGTGTGGGAGGGCAGATGCAGGCCCGGCTTTTCTTCCGCAATGATGATGAGCGTGCCCGCGCGGCAAAAGCCGGCATCACCGAGCTTGATCGTAAATACGACCTTACCGAGCTGGCGTCTTCGGATTGCCTGTTCGTGGCGACTGGTGTGACCGAAGGTGATCTGGTGGAAGGCGTTCGTATCAGGGATAGCGAAATCAGCACGGAAACCCTTATCATGCAGTCTTCGGGATCCATCGTCCGGCGGATCCGGACCGTACGGCCGGCATAGGTCAGGGGATGGCCGGCGGCTTATCGGTTCAGCAATCGCTTTCCGGCAAGAGCTGGCGCCTGCGCGAACTGGATGACCAGCTGATCTCAGACATCCGCCGCAAGGCTGGGGTGGATGAGATTGTCGCGCGCATGCTGGCGGCGCGGGGCATCGCACCGGAAGAGGCAGAGGCCGTGCTCAATCCGACCCTGCGTCACTTCTTTCCCGATCCATCCTCGTTTCAGGATATGGACAAGGCTGCTTCGGTTATCTGGGATGCTGTGGAAGCGGGGAAAGTGCTTGCCGTTTTTGCCGATTATGATGTCGATGGCGCAACCTCTGCCGCCCAGCTCATCCGCTATTTTCGGGCGCTGAAACACTCCCTGCTTTTGTATGTGCCCGACCGTGTGGAGGAGGGCTATGGCCCTTCGGCGGACGCATTTGCCCGGCTGCATGAGCAGGGCGCGGAATTTGTGATCACCGTTGACTGCGGGGCAGCAGCGCATGAACCGCTCAAGGCGGCCGCGGAAATGGGCCTGAGCGTGGTGGTGATCGACCACCATTTGATGAGTGCTGATCTGCCGCCCGCGCTGGCGATCGTAAATCCCAATCGTCCAGACGATACATCGGGCTGCGGTCATATGGCTGCGGCGGGCGTAACCTTCATCCTGCTTGCCGCCTTGAACCGGGAAGGGCGCCGCCGGGGTCAATTTACCGGCACGGAAGAGCCCGACATTCTAAGCTTGGCGGATTTATCTGCGCTTGGCACACTCTGCGATGTTGTCGCTCTCAAAGGCATCAACCGGGCGATTGTTTCCCAAGGCCTGAAGGTGATGCGCAACTGGACGCACCCGGGTTTGAAAGCCCTGGCAGAGGTTGGCGGCTTGACCAGCGATCCTTCCGTTTACCATCTCGGCTTTCTGCTGGGGCCCCGGATCAATGCCGGCGGCCGCGTCGGGCGTGCTGATCTGGGCGCGCGGCTTTTGTCCAGCGATGATCCGGCGGAATGCGCTGACATTGCTTCGGAACTTGATGCACTAAACGCAGAACGCAAGCAGATCGAGGCTGATGTGCTGGATGCGGCTCAGGCCCAGATCATGGCGGCAGGCGAAACGGATGCCCCACTGTTGATTGCGCGCGGCGAAGGCTGGCATCCGGGGGTTGTCGGCATTGTGGCAGGCCGGCTGAAAGAGCGCTTTGGGCGCCCTGCGATTGTTATCGGAACTGAAAACGGTATCGGCAAGGGATCAGGCCGCTCGGTCTCCGGTGTCGATCTGGGCAGTGCCATCGCGGCGGCCAAAGCGGATGGCGTGCTGATGGCCGGGGGCGGCCACCCTATGGCCGCCGGTCTCACGGTTGAAGAGAGCCGCATAGATGAATTGCAGACCTATCTGACCGAACGCCTGCAGCCGGAATGGGAGGCTTCGCATGATGCGCGTTCCTTGATGCTGGATGCCATTCTGACGCCCTCTGGGGCAAGTGTGGAACTGGCGGAGAGAATCATGGCTGCGGCGCCGTTCGGGCAAGGTTTTCCAGAGCCGCGCTTTGTGATGCCGTATGTGCGCATTGCCTATGCTGAACGGGTGGGCGCAGACCATGTCCGTTTCAGTCTGAGTGACGATAGCGGGCAGAGGGTCAATGGCATCATATTCCGGCAGGCGGATCGGCCGATCGGTGAAGCCTTGCTGGGGAATACAGGCACGCGCTGGCATGCGGCGGGGCGCTTGAAACTGGATGAATGGCGTGGAAACCGCCGTGTGCAGTTTCACCTTGAAGATCTTGCTGCGGCAGACTGAATGTCCCTGTATTGCGGCGCTTGCGTGTCAGGGATGAAGTCGATATATCACGCCCTCCGATCACGTGGTCCCTTCGTCTATCGGTTAGGACGCCAGGTTTTCAACCTGGAAAGAGGGGTTCGATTCCCCTAGGGACTACCATCGGCTCTTCTCCGTTCATGCGAATTCCATGGCTGTGATTTAGTCGCAGTCTTGACTATAGCCGTGGAAAACCGGGGCGATTGCTTTTTATGAATTCGTTTCAAACGGTGGAAATCAATAGGATATCCAGTTCTGGTGCAGCCTGTTCATAATGATGAACAAACGTCATTCCCTTTCTTAACGAATTCGTTACAATAATTCCCCTGACAGTTGTGTTGCGGGGAGCGTTATGGCGGGGGAAATTGATAACGGTCGGGAAGAGCTGGCTATAATGGTCGAGGGCCGGGTGAAATGGTTTGATCCATCCCGCGGCTATGGATTTATCGAAACAAGTGATGGTCAGGGTGACGTTCTATTACATGCCAGCCGGTTGCGCATGTCCGGCCGGGTCACTGCTCCGGAAGGCGCAAAGGTCAAATGCCTGGCGATCAAAGGGGACAAGGGCCGTCAGGCGGTCGAAATCATGTCGCTGGAAGGCGGTGTAGAGGCCGCGCCGCGTCCGAGACGATTTTATCCCCGGCGTGAGCCGGATGCAGGTGTCAGTGCGGCCGTTGTCAAATGGTTTGACGCGGATAGGGGGTATGGATTCCTGGATGTCGACGGCGTGGAGGGTGATGTCTTCCTGCATGCCGCAACACTGCGGAAAGCCGGCATTGATGAAGTGCATCCCGGAGAGACGATGCAGGCCAAGTGTGCGGCTGGTCCTAAAGGCCTTCTTGCTGCCGAAGTTTATCCCACGCAATACGTCTGAAATTACAGCCATGGGCGATTGCGAAAGCCTTGGCCTGCGGTTAGTTTGGCGGTCATGAAACGCCTTCTCATTTCCGCAGTCATTGCGCTTATTGCGCCGGCTGCCTTCGCCCAGTTGCCGCCTGCACCTGTGGGCGATCCCGCGCATCCCGAAACTGTCATCGAGTTTGGCGCACCGCAAACGGTGACCATCCAGACACAAGAGGGCGATGTCGTCTTCGAGGCGCTGATTGCAGACAGTGATGAAGAACGCCAGCGCGGACTCATGTTCCGCGAGGCCCTCACTGACAATGAAGGCATGCTGTTCAATTATGGCGAGGTTCAGACGGTTGCGATGTGGATGCGCAACACGCTCATTTCGCTGGATCTGATCTATATCGCGCCCGATGGTGAAATTCTGAAAATCATTGCCAATGCCCAGCCGCACTCCCTGCGCTCTCTGGCGTCCGATTTCCCGGTACTCGGTGTGTTGGAAGTGCGCGGCGGCCTGACCCGTGACGTTGGTATCCGCCCTGGTGA
>PFFX01000114.1:0-8781 GCA_002783385.1 Rhodobacterales bacterium CG15_BIG_FIL_POST_REV_8_21_14_020_59_13
CGATTGTTTGGACACATTTTCGAACCGCGAAACCGGTTTCCACTTTCGCTGAAAATGCTTTGGCGGTCAGCGCGGCGGCACGGCCCAGGCGATGAAATGGCCATTGCGGTAACCCTCCGCCGCTTTTCCATAGAGAAAGGGCGAATGGTCCGGCTGTGTCACGGTCCCGCCCGCGCCATTCAGCACGGCATGACCGGCCCCGGTATCCCATTCCATGGTCGGCGCGAAACGCGGATAAATGTCTGCGGCACCTTCCGCGACGCGGCAAAATTTCAGCGAAGATCCGGCGGACACCGCTTCGGTTGCCCCGAACGCCGTCGCGAAAGCCCGGGTGCGTTCATCGGCATGGGAGCGGCTCATGACCGCGACAGCACCGCTGGCTGGCGGTGATTTGCGGGTCTCAATAACAGCGAGCCCCTCTGTGGTCACCGCTTCGCCGGGTTTCAATGCTCCGGCTCGCGCGCTCTCTCCGCCCAGATAGATCCGTTCCAGAGCGGGCGCGTATACACAGCCGGCGACCGGAACGCCGTTCCTGATCAAGGCGATATTCAGCGTGAATTCGCCATTCCTGGCAATAAACTCCTTGGTACCGTCGACCGGGTCAACCAGCAGGAAGACATCATTGATTTCCGGGCAGAAACCCGCTGCGAATTGTTCTTCGGCCAGAACGGGGATGCCGGGACAGACGGTTCTCAGAGCGTTGAGAATTACCTTCTCGGCCCGCGTATCGGCTTCAGTGACAGGTGACCGGTCAGCTTTCTGTTCGGGCGTGAAGTTGGTCTGATAAACCTCCATGACCGGCAGCGAGGCTTGCGAACAAATACGCCCGAATTCCAGCGCAAGCGCGCCCATTGTGTTGGTCAAGGAAAACTCCAATCAGTCACTCTGACGAGAAGACAATATCAGGACGGAAATGGCCAGTACGGAACATTGCCTAAGCTCCGGTTGATAATGAAAACGTTCGAACGAAGAAAGGGTCACCTACGGGTCTGATTTGGTTATTTCACCCGTCTAGTAAGTTCATCAATAATGGCATCAAGGTCTGAAAAATACTGACCGGGCTCCTGACTGTTTTCACTCTCCAGAGCAGGTTTCGAGCGGTGATCAATGAGGATCATGTCGGCATTTTGAAACCAGCGCAGATCGCTCATTGACCGGACGTCTGGATCTGTATTCCCCAGCGTCTCTTCCGACCGGGTCTGAAAATCAGCGACAAGGACAGTTTCCTGATCGGGCACTCTCACGTCTGCGGAGGTGATTGGATCTGGCTCGATCAGCCAGATTGCCCCAGGCTTTTTTTGCGCGAATATTATCCTGGCCAGAACAGACCCGATAATTTCAAGAATCCGGTCACGCAGCCGCTTTCCGTAACGGCTTGCGATGAAGACCGACACCAATACCAGCGACCAGAACAATACCGTCATGATGGAGGGAAAGAATCGCGTGAAATAGCCAAGGATAATGGCTGCCATCACGATCTGGCTGCCAAACATCAGGACGGCCAGAGCCCGGTTGCGCAAGACAATAATGTCTTTGGGAATATCCCCGAAGATTGACCGGTCAGCGATAAGGATGGAGGAAAAACCAGCAGCGTGTAACGCGTCCCTCAGCTTAGATATGCTGGCATCAGCCGGGTCAAAAATCCGCGAAATGATATAAACATTCTTCATGCGAATAAGCCTGTCCCGGAATTAAAATCAAAAAGCATGCCCGTTTAAGACATACGTGTCAGCAAGGGAGGCAACGTGCAAGCTTTCCATTTGCTTCATCCGGAAAACATGACGGGCATTATATGGTTTCAGCCATCGACGGTCTCGCGATAGCGATCAACAACGTCTTTTGCCGGACCCAACGCCGTGACGTGTCCGGCATCAAGCCAGAGGACACGGTCGGCCATCCGTTCGACAAGATCAAGATCATGACTGGCAAGTATCAATGCGCCTGAGGCATCGATAAGTTTCTGCATTCGTCCCCGCGCCTTTTTTTGAAAAGCCCGGTCGCCCGCCCCGATCCATTCATCAACAATCAGGATGTCGGGGCTGAAAGCTGTCGCAATAGCAAAATTAAGCCGCATCGCCATACCGGATGAATACGTCCGGACAGGTAATTTGATATAATCGCCCAACTCGGCAAAGGCTGCGATATCATTTATCCGTTCTCTTGCCTGGCGCTTTGAAAGGCCGGCAATCATTCCACGAAGCAGAATATTGCGTTCACCTGTCGCCTCGATCCGCATGCCATGCGAGATGTCGATGAGCGAGGAAACCTGGCCGTCAATTTTGACAGTCCCTTTTGTTGCGGGAAGAAGTCCTGCAATCACTTTCAAGAGGGTCGATTTGCCGGAGCCGTTCCGGCCTATTATGCCCAAACGCTGGCCCTCACCCAGCTCAAAGCCAATGTCAGTCAGAGCCTGCACCCAGCGGTGGGATCTGTCGCGTTGCGCAAAAACGCCTGCACCTTCGGGGCTTACCGCTCCCGTTGTTTTCTCATAGACACGAAAGCGAACACAAAGATCTTTGATATAAACAGAGCTCATGGCGCTAGTACCAGAAAGCCAGTTGGCGGCGGAAAACCGAAAATACGAGGAAAGACATGCCGCCCAGCCCGGCCGTCATGCCCAATGACACTGCCCAGCTTGTATAGGGAATGCGATAATCAATGAGGGGCGCCCGCACAATGTCGATCAGATAGGTAAAGGGGTTCCAGACAAGGAAGTCAGCGATTGGCCCCACCTGATCCACAGTCCAGACAAGCGGGGTCAGGAAAAACAATACCCGCATGGCTGTTTGAACAATTTGCACCACATCACGGTAGCGCAAACAGATGATCCCGAGCAGCATGTGAAGGAAAAAGCCGTTCAGAATGATAAGCAAGAGGGCAGGCGGAACAGAAAGCGCAGCCCATCCTGGTAAATATCCGGTCAGCAAGAGTACCAAGCCAGCAACAACCGCGCTGTAGGCAAAAATGATCAAATCACGGCTGATACTTTCGTAGAAATAGGTCGAGTAGGGCAGTTGAACGCCTTTCACCCAAGTCTCTGAATTGATCAGAGATGTGCAACCGTCGACAACGAACGAGTTGAGGAGCTGCCAGATCAGGAAACCGACCGTGACATAGGCTGCAAACCAGGCGAACGGGGCCGGATTCAGCGCTCCGAAAATGAAGATTTTCGCCAATATGAAAACGAGATAGGACAGTGTCAGCCAAGCCAACCCGAAAAGGGTCCGGCGATAGCGTTGGCGCAGATCATCCTGTGCCAGTGAGCTCCAGAGTTCATATCGTAAAAAGCCCTGCCCAACGTCCAATCCCCCGGCTTTGAGAAGGTCGGGTAGTCTGCCTTCACCGGATAGGGACCATTGAGATGGCGCGAGAGTCATGTATCCAAACCCGATTCTGCCTGAGCGATATTGATATACATGGGCGTTCCCCGATCCGTAAAATATGAATATCTTGGCGGCAGCCCCAAAACTCGAGCCGTGTTCCTGCTTTCAGAGGTCAATCCGGGTTAGTCTTGCTCAGGATCAATACCGGCACATTCGGCAAACCACAGTCTATAAAGTAAGCCCTGAAGGCATCCCCTCCGCAAAACCGGACAGGGATAATATGCCTGTTAAGCGCCATTTTCATCCAGAACCCGGCGCAGCGTGGCGAGCGATGCTTGGCCTTCCTCGTCATGATCGAGCGCAAATTGCAGGAAGGCCCGTAAATACCCCTGCTTGCTGCCGCAATCAAAGCTTTTTCCCTCATACTCCAGGGCAAAAAAGTCTTGTTCTTTCATCAGTGTCGCCATCGCATCGGTGAGCTGGATTTCACCACCGGCTCCCTTTCCTTGCTTCTCGAGCAGATCAAAAATTTCCGGTTGCAGTATGTAACGTCCGGTAATCGACAGATTGGACGGCGCGGTGTCGCGTGATGGCTTTTCTACCATTCCGGACATGCGCACCGTGCGGCCTTCCTGGCTTTCTGGGGCGACGATCCCGTATTGATCAACCTTCTCCCACGGCACTGCCTCGACGGCGATGATGTTTCCGCCTTTCTCTGTGTGAATGGCGGCCATTTGTGCCAGACAGCTCGGTTCCGCCTTGACGATGACATCCGGAAGCAGAATGGCGAAGGGCTCATTGCCGATCACATCCCGCGCGCACCAGACCGCATGTCCCAGACCCAGCGGTGCCTGCTGCCGCACGAAGCTCATGGATCCTGCTGGCGGACGTTCCGCCGCCAGCTCTTTAAGGATGTTGGCCTTGTTCTTTTCGTGAAGCGAGGCTTCCAGTTCATAGGCGCGATCGAAATGATCCTCGATCGCTCCCTTGTTCCGCCCGGTCACAAAAACAAAATGCTCAATTCCGGCTTCCAGCGCCTCATTGACCACATACTGTATGGCAGGACGGTCAAAGACCGGAAGCATTTCCTTGGGCACGGATTTGGTGGCTGGCAGTACACGTGTGCCCAGCCCCGCTACGGGCAGAACGGCTTTCCGGATCGTGGTCATCAATGTCACCCGCTTGCGTCTGGAAGGATCAAAATGCGTTGGCGCTCTAATGCCTGCTTGAATCCCTCTAATCAAGCGTATGTTATGATCCGGGTCTGGACCATTCCTCACCCCCGGAATGCTATGCAGCCGGCAGTATCTATGGCCAGCGGTTACGAAGCTCGATTGAAATGCCGCTCATTTGGCAAATCGTGTTCCGGGCATGCAAAATGTGGATCTTAAACTGCGGACACGTTTTGTAGTCATATGTGATTTACATCTTGTCTTTGAATTCCATAAGCACCCACGCAATAAAGAGAAATGTGCGATCCGCATATCACAGGAGTTGGCCATGATGCCGTTTATCGACCTCGCAACGCAACGCGAGCGTTTGAAGGACAAGCTCGACACCACAATCAGCAAGATCATTTCGGAAGGCCGCTACGTGCTTGGCCCGGAAGTGGGTGAGCTTGAAGAGCGTCTTGCGGCTTTTGGTCAGGTCGATCATGCACTGACCTGCGCGAACGGGACCGACGCCCTGTCTCTGCCCTTGCTGGCATGGGAGCTGCAGCCAGGCGACGCCGTTTTTGTGCCGAGCTTCACTTTCGCCGCCACGGCAGAAGTCGTGGCATTGCTCGGGGCCACACCGGTTTTCGTGGATATCGATCCGGACACATACTGCATGTGTCCAAAAAGCCTTGCAAAAGCGATTGCCTGGACGAAATCGCAGACAGAGCTGAAACTGCGGGTGGTGATCGCCGTCGATCTTTTTGGCCAGCCCGCCGACTATCCGGCGATCAGTGCAATCTGTAAGGCGGAAGGCCTGAAGCTGATCGCCGACAGTGCACAGGGTTTTGGCTGCACACTGAACGGGAAACATCCGGCCGCATGGGCGGATATCAGTTCGATCAGTTTCTATCCGGCCAAACCGCTCGGTTGTTACGGAGATGGCGGCGCCGTCGTGACCCGCGACCCCAACTTGGCCGGCCTGATTAAATCGTTGCGCAATCACGGTGAAGGAGAAGCCCGCTATTCCTATGAGCGGATTGGTTTGAATTCGCGGCTGGACACGCTGCAAGCTGGCATATTGCTGGCAAAGCTTGACATTTTCTCAGAAGAGATTACCGCCCGCAACACAGCCGCCCAAGCCTACGCAAAAGGGTTCGGTGATGTCGTGAAGACGCCGAAAGTGATTGATGGCGGGGTGTCTGTCTGGGCACAATACACGATCGAAGTGGACGACCGTGACACCTTCCGCTCAAAACTCAATGAAGCCGGCGTCCCCACCGCCATCTATTATCCGGTTCCGATCCATTTGCAGGATCCCTATGCCGGATTTCCGGTTGCTCCGGGTGGTTTGCCGGTCACGGAGACTGCTTCTCCCCGCGTCGTCTCTTTGCCGATGGATAGCTATCTTGAGGGGGAGCGTCAGGAAACCGTCATCCGGGCGGTGCGTGCTGCTCTCACATAAGGCGGAAAAGCCGGTCAGACGAAACAGGCTCAGGGCTGGTGTCCGCCTGTCAGGCGCGGCGGGCGTCCAGTTGGCCCTGATTTTCCAGGAACCAGCGATAGGCCGACTCCAGCCCCTCGCGAAGCGGGATGCGGGGCGTCCAGCCCAGCGCGCGGATCCGGTCCGCGCTCATCAGCTTGCGTGGCGTGCCGTCGGGCTTGGAAGTATCCCGGGTCAACTCGCCATCGAAGCCCACCACTTCCATGACCAGCCGCGCGAGATCTTCGATCGTGATGTCTTCGCCGGAACCCACATTCACGTGTTCGGGGCTGGAATAGACCTTCATGAGATGGACCAGCGCATCGGCGCAGTCATCGGCATGCAGGAATTCGCGGCGCGGTGTGCCGCTGCCCCAGATCTCCATGCTTTTTGCGCCGGCGAGGTTGGCTTCATGCGCCTTGCGGATCAGCGCGGGAATGACATGCGAACTCTTGAGATCATAATTGTCGCCGGGGCCATAAAGATTGGTCGGCATGGCGGATATGAAATCGTCGCCATGCTGCTTGCGATAGGCCTGACACAGCTTGATCCCGGCGATTTTGGCGATGGCATACCATTCATTGGTCGGCTCAAGCGCGCCGGTCAGCAAAGCCTCCTCGACGATCGGCTGATCCGCGAATTTCGGATAAATGCAGGATGAGCCGAGGAAGAGCAGCTTCTCCACCCCGGCCGTGTGGGCAGAGTGGATGACATTGGCGGCGATCATCAGATTGTCGTACAGGAAATCAGCCGGGTGGGTATCGTTAGCGAGAATACCACCGACTTTCGCCGCAGGAATGAACACGGCGTCAGGCTTTTCTTTTCCGATCCAGCGCGCTGTCGAGGACTGGTCGATCAGATCGACCTCAGCGCGCGTCACCGTGAGGATATCGGCCGGATTTTCCTTTTCCAGACGGCGCACAAGCGCTGAGCCGACCATGCCGCGATGACCCGCAACCCAGATGCGTTTGCCTTCCAGAGGATAGATCAACTCAGCCATGACGATCCTTGCGGCCAGCTTCAGCGGCGACGGTTTTGAGGTCTTGGGTCACCATTTCCTTGACGAGATCCGGGAAGGCGGTGGTGTGCGTCCAGCCCAGCTTGTCACGGGCCTTTGACGGGTCGCCGATGAGCAGGTCGACTTCGGTCGGACGGAAATAGCGCGGATCAATCCGGACCAGAACATCCCCGGTCGCGGCATCCTTGCCGACCTCATCGACACCCTCTCCCTGCCATTCGACGGTCTTGCCGGTTTCGGAGAAGGCCAGTTCGATGAATTCACGTACCGAATGGGTCTCGCCCGTCGCCAGCACCCAGTCATCGGCTGTATCATGCTGAACGATACGCCACATGCCTTCGACATAGTCACGCGCATGGCCCCAGTCGCGTTTGGAATCGATATTGCCGAGAAAAAGCGTCTGTTGCAATCCGAGTTCTATCGCCGCCACGGCGCGCGTGATCTTGCGGGTGACGAAGGTCTCGCCCCGGGTCGGTCCTTCGTGGTTGAACAAAATGCCATTCGAGGCGTGCATGCCATAGGCTTCGCGGTAATTCACCGTAATCCAGTAGGCGTAGAGCTTGGCCGCCGCATAGGGGGATCGGGGATAGAAAGGTGTCGTCTCGCTCTGCGGCACTTCCTGGACCTTGCCGTACAACTCCGAGGTTGAAGCCTGATAATACCGGCAGGTTTTCTCCAAATTCAGGATCCGCACAGCTTCCAGCAGGCGTAACGCGCCAATGGCATCAGCATTGGCGGTGTATTCAGGCGTTTCAAAGCTGACCTGCACATGGGACTGGGCCGCCAGATTATAGATCTCGTCGGGTTGTGTTTCCTGCACAAGGCGGATGAGATTGGTCGCGTCCGTCATATCCCCGTAGTGAAGGTGGAAGCGTGTCTCGCCTTCGTGCGGATCAACATAAAGCGGATCAATGCGCTGTGTGTTGAAGGAGGATGCGCGGCGCTTGACGCCGTGCACCCGGTAGCCCTTGCTCAGCAACAATGCCGCCAGATAGGCGCCATCCTGGCCGGTAACGCCGGTAATCAGTGCGGTTTTCATGGTTCAGGCGCCATCCTGTCTTGATGAGGGGCCGCTGAATAACCGGTTTGTCGCCGGATTGCCAGAGCGGTTCCAGAAAAGCAGAAGCTGTGGGGCCTGCAAGATACCAATCCGGGCTTTGATGACCCCAGGAAAGAAAATGATGAATTATCAGTAAATAGGGTTGGAATGAAAGTGTTGATCGGGTTATTGACATCAGGCGAGGGCCGCTTGGCGGCGCGGATGGTGATGCGGGGGATAGCATGACGGTATTGGTGACGGGCGGCGCGGGTTATATCGGCGCCCACATGACGCTCGCCCTGCTGGATGCCGGCGAGCGCGTTGTTGTGCTCGACAACCTCGTCACCGGGTTTGACTGGGCGGTGGACAAGCGCGCCGTCTTCGTCCACGGCGATGCGGGCGATCCGACCCTGACGTCCCGCCTGATCCGCGAGCACGGCGTCACCGACATCATCCATTTTGCCGGCTCGGTCGTCGTGCCGGAATCGGTGACAGATCCTCTGAAATACTATGCCAACAACACGGCCGCTTCGCGCAATCTGATCGAGACGGCGGCATCAAACGGTGTGGCGCGTTTCATTTTCTCCTCCACTGCCGCTGTTTACGGAATGGCCGGAGACGAACCCGTCAGCGAGGAGGCCCCGCTGGCGCCGCTCTCGCCCTATGGCCGCTCCAAGCTGATGACCGAATGGATGCTGGCCGACCTCGCCGCTACCGGCGCGATGGATTATGGTGTGCTGCGTTATTTCAACGTGGCGGGGGCC
>PFFX01000114.1:8795-13356 GCA_002783385.1 Rhodobacterales bacterium CG15_BIG_FIL_POST_REV_8_21_14_020_59_13
GGCCGGGCAGTCCACCGCCAACGCCACCCATCTGATCAAGGCTGCCTGTCAGGCCGCGCTCGGTGTGCGTGAGCGCCTCGACCTGTTCGGCACGGATTATCCGACCCGCGACGGCACCTGCGTGCGCGACTATATCCATGTCACGGACCTGGTAGAGGCGCACGCCGTGGTGCTCGGCCATCTGCGCGGCGGTGCGGGCAGTATCACCCTCAATTGCGGTTATGGCCGCGGATCCAGTGTGCGCGAGGTGATCGACACCGTGAAGCAGGTCTCCGGCGTGGATTTCGAGGTCCGCGAGGCCGATCGCCGTCCCGGCGATCCCGCCGCCATTGTCGCAGGCTCGGACCGGCTCAAGACCGAGCTCGGCTGGACACCGAAACATGATGACCTCGAGACAATCGTCGCCTCCGCCTGGGCCTGGGAACAGACGCTGCGGGAGCGGGGAACGAGCGCGATAACTAAGTAATAGAATTGGACAAACCTGATGATTGAGAATGATAAAGCACCCTCCCTAGGCGAATCGGATGATTTGCTCTCCCGCGCAAAAGAGCTGCTGGTAGAATTGGGCGCCGGGACCGACAGCAAGGTTGATCTGATCGATCTGATCGACAAGTTGATGCGTCCGCCAACAAGCACGAAACTCCGCCATTATCTGACTTGGGAATACAGATTTGTCGAATTATTGAGGGAACGTTCACGTCGAGCGGCGCGCGATACATATGACTTCATAGACCAGAATATGAGGCATGCTTTGTACAATGAAAATCAATTTGCCGTTCTGCATTCTAAACGCGATGTGATTGGGGAAAGTGGTACCGAAATTCTCGACCTTGGTGTGTACAAAGGCGGGTCGACGCGGGCATTGTCGAAGTCGTTCCCGTCACATTCTATTCATGGGTTTGATTCTTTCGAAGGGCTTCCCGAAGACTGGTCGCATGCAATGAAGGGGCAGTTTGGTGAGCTAAAGGGCAGCCTACCGGAAATGCCTAAAAACGTGACGCTTTATAAGGGGTGGTTTGACGAAACACTCCCTGTTTGGGCAAAAAACCATGTTGATAAAAAAATCGCCCTCTTGCGTGTTGACTGTGATATCTACTCATCCACAAAAACTATATTTGATTGTATCGGGCACTATTTAGAGCCGGGAAGTTGGATATGCTTCGATGAGTTGATTGGGTATTATGGATGGCAGGATCACGAGTACAAAGCGTTTAGTGAGTTTCTTGATAAAAGGCGCATGAAGTGTGATTATATTGCATACGGATTGACCTATACCATCGTAAGGCTCAAATAGCGGTGTATGTCTACAATGACAAGATTGCTTGTTTATACAGATAGTCGCGGTCAGCATACGCCGCGTGGCGCGCCAGTGCATGAAGTGTTCGCAGAAAAACTTGCTGAGCGACCTGATCTAGAGGTCGAATTGGTTCTTTGTCCGATGAAGTGGACGACTACCCTCGACTTTCTTGAATACATCAAGGACCGCGATCCGTCCCATTGGGATCATATCATTCTGTTCACCGGTATTGTCGAATGGTCCCCCCGGCCACAGCCGAGTGCCATCAATGACCTGTATAACAACACCTCTCCGGCAAATCTGACCAATACCGGCCTGAATACGCGTGATTATTCCAGAAAGGTCGTCAATAACAAGAAGCCGGTATTTGACTCCTTGTTCGGCGAGGCAGAAATCACCGCCTATCTGTCCAATGATTTGGGCGTGGAATACGAGGGCCAGCCCACCGTCAACATGTACGGGCTCGACATGGCGCGGGACCATCTCATCCCGCGCTTGAAGCAGATTCCCAATCTCATTTTCATCAATTCCAACCGTTTTGTTCCGGGCTGGGAAGGGGATTTTGCGCGCGGCCGACCGGCGAATATACGGATCACTGAAAAATATTCAGAATTGTTCCGCGATGAATTCGGCCCTGAAACCGTGATTGACCTCCTCACCTGGAATGAACAAGAGATCAAGCGGTATACGTGCGACAACCTCCATCTTACTAAAGAGGGCAGCGACTGGATTTATGATCAGATTGTTGCACGATTAGCGGCGTCTGAAATTGCAAAGCACGGATCAGCTCCGATAGCACCATTCGGTCGTGCGATCGTTCCGCCCGCGCGTTTTAATGCTGAAATGCGCGCCTCGGCGAGAGGCAGAGCTGGTCTCAAGGAGGCCGACAAGCTAGCGACCTTGATCATTGGTGTGAGGTTTCGGGATGATGAGGATGTCCGGATCAAAAATCTCACCTTTCTGCTCGACTGGATACATCATTTCTATGGCGATTTATTTGACGTCCTGTTGCTGGAGCAGGATTCGGTATCAAGAATTGATAAGATAAAGTCACATATTCGTCCTTATCACCGACATGAATTTGTATTTAATGATCAAGCCTACAATAGAGGCTGGGGGTACAATGTAGCCGTCCGGCATTTCACAACAAATAAAGTCGTCGCACTTATGGATACCGATGTTCTCACCGGTGAAAATTTTGTTGATGAGATTATCAAATGTCGCCACGATTATAAATTCATATCGCCCTATACGAATGTTTATTTCACCGACCCTGATGAGTCAGAAGCGGTCCGGAGATCGCGATCATTTTCTAAGCTGAACGATATTTCTCGTGTCACCAAGCCTACTACAATAACTGGCGGAGTTGTTATTGCGAGACGTTCAGCCTACGAGGACCTTGCCGGATTTGAGCAATACACAGGATACGGCGGGGAAGATCGCGCCCTTGACGTAACGCTCTTGAATAAATGTGCCAAGGACGAATGGCGAATGGCACCTTTCACCTACGTTCATCTGCACCACCCGCCAGGGAAAATAGACCATTCGAATCTAGCTGAGATATTGAAACATTTAAATGAAAATTATGGGTGCACGGTCGATCGCACTATTCCAGCGGATGGATATATTCATAAAAACTGCCCGCATGTAGATAAATTGGTCACCGAAAAGAATATACAGCTACGCCAACCAAGCTACGGAAGAATTGATTTGTATGGACTAGGAAAGACTATCAGCATCAATGGCTGCGTTGAGCAGGAGGGTGCATCCTTAGCAGTGGCCACTAAACCAGCAGGGATCGCTCATACAGCCGATGTTATTGATGAAAAAATGATTTTTCCTCCGGAATTCCAAGATGTGAACATCTACACGGCTAAAGAACACTACAAAGCACCTGAACCAGACCGGGACCGGCTCGCAAGGTTTTATAACAGCCGCAAAGGGCAGCGCTGCTTCATTATTGGAAACGGACCCTCGCTCAACCGACACGATTTAAATTTGCTCAAAAATGAACACACGTTTGGCGTGAATTCCTTTTTCTACAAGACTAAGGAAACCGGATTCACACCTACATATTTTGTTGTCGAAGACAACGCAGTTATGAAGGACAATATTGAACAAATCCGTAGTTATGACGCGCCCTACAAGTTTTTTCCGACGATCTACAAGTCTCTGCACCCCGAGTCGGATAATGTTTATTTCTTTGAGATGAATCGCGGCTTCTACGAAAAGTCGAGCCCAAACTACTGCGTTCCACGTTTTTCAACCGACGCTTCAAAAGTTCTGTATTGTGGTCAATCGGTTACGTACATTAACCTCCAGATCGCCTTCTTCATGGGTTTTACGGAAGTTTACCTCATCGGGATGGATTTCGACTACGTCATACCGAAATCGCACGAGCGCCGTGGCGATCTCATTATTTCCAATACGGATGATCCCAACCACTTTCACAAGGACTATTTCGGAGCTGGAAAAATCTGGAAAGATCCCAAGCTAGATCGGGTGGCCATGAATTACCGTCAGGCTAAGTTGGCCTATGAGGCGGTGGGGCGTAAAATCTATAATGCAACCATCGGCGGAAAGCTCGAAATCTTTGACCGCGTAGATTACGAAGCATTGTTACGTGACCCTGTTACTGGCCTCAAACGGCAAGAGCGAGTGCCACCGGTGGTTATACGGCGCGCTGGGGATCAATCCCCGCAAATGGAAACTAAGAACCTCGATGTTGCAACCGAACTCGAAACGCCGGCTGGAAATTCCAACTCTGCTGTTTCCCATTCTACTGTTCAGAAAGTCAGACGCGCCTGGTATGCACCGGTCGGAAACGCCGTTCGTACGCACGCTCCGGCGCTTTTCCCATTATTGCAACGGCTGCGCCGCATCATCAGGAAATTGCTCGGCTTGCCATCCTCCTGGCTGGCCGCAGCCGGCGGGATTGCCGCCATCGGCCTGACGCTGGAAGGGCCATGGCCCATGGAGCAGCGGCTTATTCTGTCGGGGGTCGTTGCCGGGGCGGCGGGATTGGCAGCGCTGGGCCTCATCGCCTGGCGGTTACGCCGTTATATCGCCAATCTCTCCGCACAGAACCATGCCCTGTTCAGTGAAATCGCGCGTATTCATGATCTCGCCAAAGGGCGGGAGGCGCGGGCAGAACGTCTTCTGGAAGATCAGCAGGGCCTGACGCGGCGCCTTGCCAATCTGGATAATGTTCAGGCGCGCGGAACGCGTGCGCTTGAAGAGCGGATCACTACGTTAAAGAGCGAA
>PFFX01000087.1 GCA_002783385.1 Rhodobacterales bacterium CG15_BIG_FIL_POST_REV_8_21_14_020_59_13
GTCCTCGGCTTCGTCTTCAGCTTCGTCTTCAGCTTCGTCTTCAGGATCAGACATTAAACCTGAGGACGCGTGCGCGTTATTGTGCAGTATCATCGGCGCCGAAAGTGCTAGCAGCAAGATGGCAAAGAGCCTCGACAAAACTTGCATCTCACACTTACTCCATAATATGCGCCGGTTACGGCGATACATCACGTTCGAAGAATATCCCAATTCTTCCATATCATTGCCTTGTCAGACAATTGGAATCTTGATCATCCATCGTGCAATCAGACGTTTCGAGCGAAAAAAAATTCCTTCGGTCATGGAATAAACCCTCCACCCACACGTTATTGGAGCGAAAGTGCCAGCAAAATTACTAAATAACAGACTGCTGGCAATTCTGCCCGACCTGAAACGTTTTGCGCTCTCTTTAACGCGGAACAGGGAACAGGCAGAAGACCTAGTGCAGGATACGAGCTTACGGGTGATGCGCAAAGGCATCCCTGATGACGTCGACCTGCGGCGCTGGGCCTTTCGGGTATGCAAAAACGCTTGGATAGACCAGCTTCGAAAACAAAAAAATCGGCTGGAAACGACAGGTGAGGAAGATGAAAACGCTGGCGGAGTACACGATGGAGAGGCAACTGTTGAAGGTCGTTCGGAACTGGACACTGTGATGACAATTATGGCCCGACTCCCGCAGGACCAGCAAATCGCGCTGTCGCTCGTGGCGATCGAAGGTATGAGTTACCGTGAGGTTTCTGACGTAATGGATGTGCCGATCGGAACGATCATGAGCCGGGTATCCCGGGCCAGAGGATCTATCGCCGATGCGCTTGCAGCTGGACAGGAGGGGGCCAATGACCAGAATTGACGATCAGAAACTGAACTCCTTATTGGACGGGGAGCTTTCCGAGACAGAAACCGCAGATCTGAATGAGGCGCTCATTAATGACGCGGAAAGTGCGCAACGGCTGGCGCAATTGAGCAAGGTCGACACACTTCTGCGCGGCGCGGTCGGCCAGCTCGAGCTAGCGGATAATCAAGACAACACGCTGTCTGCCCAAATGGCGCGCATGCCGGGAATTGCGCAGCCCCTCCCCCCCTCGCCTGTGAATGCGGCCAACGACAATTGGTGGCGACTGCCGCTGACAGCTTCGGTTGCCCTTGTGGTTGGCCTGTTCACAGGAAGCACGCTGTTTACCGGTGGTGAAAGCATACAGGAAGTTTCGCAATTGGCCAGTTTCGACGGCGGATCGCCGGTCGGCAATTTTCTGGAAACCGCAAGCAGTGGTGAACTGCAGGAGATTGGCTCATATGCGGCTGAAGTGCGACTGACGTTCATTGGCGCCGACAGCAATCCTTGCCGTGAATTCGTGCTAGAGGGCGACGGCGCGGCGTCGCAATTTGTAGCGTGTCGGAGCCCGGATGGTGCTTGGGAAACGAAGCTGGCCGCCCCTGCGCCGGTTGGGCTTTCCGATGACGCGGTGGGTTACCAGACAGCATCTGGAGGAGACGAGGCTTTTGGACTGGCTGTATCAGCGATGATGCAATCGGATGCCATGGACGCTCAATCCGAATCGAAGCTTTTGGAAGAAGGCTGGAAAAACTAGGTCTGGTAGGCCTTTGGGAAGGTTTCGGGAAAGGGCCGGGAGGGTGTAATCCGATGAAGAATTTTCGATTGGTCCGAGATTCAATTGATGTAGCTCCCTATTTGGACGAAATTGCATCTGTGCCTGATGCTTGGGGATTGAATGCCGGGCGAAAGCAAAAGATCGCCGTTCAGCGTGATGTTGATGCGATACCGATCCGAGGCTTACGAAAATCGAAAATCGCAGGTCGAGACAAATGGGATGTGCATGAATCGCGCTTCACGAACATCTCTCGCAATTTTCCAAAGATCAGGGCGCTTCTTACCTCGCTAGCGGAGGAACTGAACGGCGAACTTTCTCGGGCGAGAATTGTGCGATTGCCACCGGGCGGGAAAGTCTACCCGCATATTGATCGCGGTGAGTATTATCGCCAGCGTGACCGATACCACCTCGTTTTCGTTACGGCACCCGGGAACCTGCTCACCTGTGAAGACGAAAGCGTGCACATGAAGACCGGCGAGCTTTGGTGGTTTGAAAACAAACGCGAACATTCTGCCGAGAATGCTAGCGATGTCGATCGCATTCACTTTATTTTCGATCTTCTCAAGCGTTCCTGATCCGTGCAATTCTATCGCACCGGGGCACTGTCAGAGCAAATGCACCTGATTGAAAAGTGTTCCCCGTCAGCACCTATGGCACAAAATTGAGGTTGTGATTTAAGGAGGATTTGGGTCTCGTCGTAGTGACGAAGGAACGAAGATGAGACCCAAATCCTCAAAACCCAAAGCGAGTGCTGAACGGGTAGTAAAAGACATCCGCCGTGCAACGCGTCGGCACTTCTCAGCTGAAGACAAGATCAGGATCGTGCTGGAGGGCCTGCGCGGCGATGACAGCATTGCCGAGCTGTGCCGCAAGGAAGGCATCGCGCAGAGCCTGTATTACACCTGGTCGAAGGAGTTCATGGAGGCCGGCAAGCGCAGGCTCGCCGGTGATACTACCCGTGCCGCCATTAGCGATGAGGTCAAAGATCTGCGGCGGGAGTCGCGTGATCTGAAGGAGTGCGTTGCGGACCTCACGCTGGAGAACCGTCTGCTCAAAAAAAGCATGATCGCGGATGGGGAAGAAGACGCATGAGGTATCCTGCATCCGAGAAGCTGGAGATCATCCGCATTGTCGAACAGTCGCATCTGCCTGCCCGCAAGACGCTGGACCAGCTGGGTATCGCGCGCCGGACCTTCTACCGCTGGTATGACCGCTATCTGGAAGGCGGGCCGGAAGCGCTGGAGGATCGGCCATCGGCGCCAAGCAGGGTGTGGAACCGGATCCCGGCGCATATACCTTTCGCGCCAAGAAGATCGTTCGGAACAAGGACCGCAACACGCTGCCAATGGTTCAGCTAAAAAGGAGCCGCACGATCACTGAACCCATTTTTCACCGTCTCGATAAACCCGAAACATGGATTGCTATTCACGGCTTTCTTGTCTCGTTCGCCTGGGAAATGTTCCAGATGCCGTTCTAAGCAATGGATCAACTGTCGGCGTGGCAAGTTACGAAGAGCTGCGGCATTGCGTCCGTGGGTGATGCCGGAATAATGGTATTTGCCTACTGGATCGCGACAATTGCCACCGGTGATCGGATGTGGCTTCGCGGCGCGCGGGCGCGAGCCCTCACAGTATATTTAGGCACCGGGCTGTCGATTACGATAGTCGTGGAGCACCTGGCGCTCCGCAGCGATTGGGGCTGGCAATATGATGACACAATGCCGTTGATCGGTGGCGTCGGGCTGGTGCCATTGGTCATGTGGATCATTGTGCCATTGGTAACGATGAAACTAGCAGAGCGATCGGTCGTGCACAGCGGGCCGGCGTCGTAAGCAGATTAGAAAATCGACGGGCTAAATCTCTCAATTGCGGACAGCATGCTGTAAGCCAGTGAATTGCGGGCGTTCGGTTTCGGAGTGTAAGCACGGGTCGCTCTTTGCGTTGGAGTGGGGGAAGGCCTTCCCCTGAGCCGGAGCCGCTTTGCTGTCTCCTGCTACCCCTTCTGCGGGGACACCCCGCAACGCCCCGGGAAGCGGAGCGGGGCTGTTGACGCGCTCTGTCCCGCTGGCCTTGCGGCCTGCTCCTGAGGGCGCGGCAATCATTTATATTGGCCCCGCGCGCACTCTGATTGCAGCTTGCATTGTCATGAGGATCGGCCTGCCGGACGACAGGCCCCGCCGGGGCGGCCGATCCAAGGACTTGCACCACACGCTTCAATTCAGGGTGCGCATTTACTGTCTTGGACATCTCGCTGGTCGCTCGGCCCCGACTGGCGGCATGAGCAGGTTGCGGCGGACGGCGCGCTGCTAGCGCGCCGGCGTTGTTGGTGTCGGCCCGCGAAAGCGGCGGGGTGGGCGGCGCTCCCGTCTGGGCACGGTTCGGCCACCCGCAACCCGGCCCTGAAGGGACCGGGTCTTCCATTGCATTGCAGCCCTTACAGCACTGGCTGAACAGTCAGCCAATCGCGTCATGCGGGTGCGGCTGTCCGCCCCGCACCTTTCTGGTCGCTGTCACCGCCCACCCCGCCCCTTCCGGGGGCCGGTGTGCGGATTTGGGCAGTTCGGGAGAAGGGCGATGGCGCGTAAAGTTTCAAAAGGCAGAGCAGGTGGCAGGCGTAGAGGGGCGGCGCGCAGCGCCGCGCGCGGGAATGGCTCCCGCGCATCGCTGTATGACGAGGTCACGCAAACGATCATTGCCCAGCTTGAGGGCGGCGTGTTTCCTTGGGTCAGGCCGTGGAGCAAGGCCAAGGCCTCGCTCGGCCTGCCCTGCAATGCGGTGACCAAGCGGGCTTACTCTGGGATCAATGTGTTGATCCTGTGGGGCGCGGTAATCGAGGGCGGCTATCCTTCGCAGGACTGGCTGACCTTTCGCCAAGCGCTGACCGCTGGCGGCTGCGTCCGTAAGGGCGAGCGCGGGCGCACGGTGTTCTATGCCGACCGCTTCACTCCGAAAGACAAGCGCGACGGCCAAGGGCGCGAGCAGGTCGAGAGCGGCGAGGAGGCGCGTTCGATACCGTTTCTCAAGCGCTTTACCGTGTTCAATGCCGCGCAATGCGACGGCTTGCCCGAAGGGCTGGTGACGCAACCAGCGCCGCTGCCCGAACGCGAGTTGCACCGCGCTGCCGAAGACCTGACCGCCGCGACAGGCGCGGATTTCCGGATTGGCGGGGCGCAGGCCTTCTATTCGCCATCGGGCGATTTCGTGATGGTGCCGCCGCAACCCTCCTTTCATCACCAGATCGACTATTACCGCACCGCGCTGCACGAGCTGGGCCACTGGACCGGCCACGGCGCGCGGCTGGACCGCGACCAGACCGGACGGTTCGGCTCTGCGCCCTATGCGCGCGAGGAACTGGTGGCCGAACTGGCCTCGGCGTTCCTGTGTGCCGCGCTCGGCATGGAGCCGACCGTCCGCCACGCCGATTATCTCGGCAGTTGGTTCGACGTGCTGCGCGCCGACAATCGCGCGATCTTCCGCGCTGCCAGTCAGGCGAGCAAGGCTGCAGAGTTCCTGCTGCATTGTCAGCAGATCGAACGGGAGCAGGCGGCATGAGCAGGGCAAACGATCCCAGCGCGCCGCCGCGCGCCTTCGAGGCCGAACAAACCGAAGCCGGTTCGCAGACGCTGGTCCCCGGTGTTGCGCCGGTCACGCTGGGCGAGCGGCTTGGCCTCCTCGCCAATGCGCCGCTCCTGCCGCGCAAGGGTCAGCCCCCTGCCAATCACGGACTGTTCGATACGAACGCCCGCAACCAGCTTGAAATGTTCTGACCGGAGGCGATGCAATGGACCTTCTTACCCAATCCCTGCGCGAGCGCCTGCTGGCCAATGCCTTTGGCGAAGCCGACCATGTGCCGCTCGTCAAATTCTTCAATCCGATAGGCGCGGCGACCTGGCTGTTCAGCGAACTCGACCGCGATGGCGATACTTTGTTCGGCCTGTGCGATCTCGGTTTCGGTTTTCCCGAACTGGGCTGCGCGAGCCTGTCGGAAATCGCCTCGGTGCGCCTGCCGCTTGGCCTCAGGATCGAGCGCGATGTGCATTTTGCCGCCGAGCATCCGCTCTCGGTCTATGCCGAGGCGGCGCGGCTGTGCGGCCAGATCACCGAGCACCCCGACCATTTGACCCGCGCGGCGGCGGCGCTGGCGCGCGAGAGAGAATCGAGGCGCAGCCGTTCACCGCCGTAGCCCCAAACGGCGGATGATGCCCGCATCGGACCCGTCCCTTCGATGCGGGACACACCGGCCCCGCCTTCCGCCTCCCAAGCCCCCCGACCGGAGGGCGGGGCCACCCTATCCAAGAGTGAATGAACAGGAGTATTGACCATGCAGATCGACCATATTCCGCTGGACCGTCTTTCGGTCTCCCCCATCAATATGCGGCGCGGGCGCAAGACCCCCGATGTCAGCGACATACTGCCATCGGTGAAGGCGCGCGGCGTGCTCTCGCCGCTGTTCGTGCGGGCAAATGGCAAGCCCGACCATTTCGAGATACTGGCAGGCAAGCGGCGCTATTTCGCCAGTGTGGAAGCCGCCAAGGAATGCGGCGAGGAGCGCAGCCTGCCGTGCATCGTGATCGGCGAGGGTGATGATGCCGAAGCGCTCGAAATCTCGATGATCGAGAACCTGCTGCGGCAGGACCCTGACGAGGTCACCCAGTGGGAAAGCTTCACCCGCCTTGTGAAGGAAGGCCGCAGCATCGAGGACATCGCCGCGACCTTTGCGCTTACCGAATTGCAGGTGAAGCGCATCCTTGCGCTCGGCAATCTTCTGCCCCGCATCCGCGAGGCCTACCGCGCCGAGGAAGTGGATGCCGCGACCGTCCGCCACCTGACGCTCGCCAGCAAGGCGCAGCAAAAGGCATGGCTGGCGCTGTTCGAGGATGCGGAGGCCTATGCCCCGCGCGGCGGTCAATTAAAGGGCTGGCTGTTCGGCGGCGCATCGATTGCGACCGGTGTCGCGCTGTTCGACCTTGAGGCCTATTCCGGCCAGATCGTTGCCGATTTGTTTGGCGAGGACGGCTATTTTGCCGACAGCGATGCCTTTTGGGAAGCGCAGATGGCCGCAATCGATGCGCGCAAGGCCGACTATCTCGAAGCAGGCTGGGCCGATGTCGTGATCGTCCCGCCAAACGAGCATTTCGCCAGTTGGGAGTATGAACACGCTTCCAAGCGTAAGGGCGGTCGGGTCTATATCCAGTGCCGCGCCAATGGTGAGGCGGTGTTCCACGAAGGCTTTATCAGCCGCCGCGAAGCACAGGCGGCGGAGCGCCGTGCGCGCGGCGAGGACGGGGACACCAAGCCCGCGCGTCCCGAACTTACCTCGACGCTGGCAAGCTATATCGACCTCCACCGCCATGCGGCGGTGAGCGAGCGTCTCTCGACCGCGCCGTCACTGGCGCTGCGCGTCATGGTCGCTCATGCGATTGCCGGTTCGCCGCTGTGGAGCATCCGCCCCGCCGATACAGCAAGCCGCAACGAGAAAATTGCGGAGAGCCTTGCCGCCAGCCCCGCGACCAAGGCGCTCGCCGAACGCCGCCGTACGATACTTGATCTACTGGGCTTCGAGGAAAGCCGCGAGGCGCTGTGTCAGGACCGCTACGGCAGCGACCTTGTTCCGATCCTGCACCGGCTGCTCAAGCTGGAAGATGGCGAGGTCATGCAGGTGCTCGCACTGGTCATGGCCGAAACGCTCGCCATCGGCAGCGAGGCCGTCGAATATTGCGGCCAGCACATGGGCGTGGAAATGGCCGATTGCTGGCAGGCCGACGAAGCCTTCTTCGGTCTGCTGCGCGACAAGGAAGTGATGGTTGCACTGCTTGGCGAGATCGGCGGCGAGGCGGTGGCCAGCGCCAATGCGACCGAGAAAGGCGCGACCCTGAAAGGCCTTATCTCCGATCATCTGACCGGCGCGAACGAGCGGCCCAAGCTCGAGCGCTGGGTGCCGCGCTGGATGGCCTTCCCGCCTGCTGCCTATACATCGCGTGGCGGCGTGCCGAGCGTAGCCGCTGCAAAGCGCGCGGAATGGCTGGTCGAAGGCGAGGAGGACGAAGCGCAAGGTGCGGGAGCCGCTTCGGAGGACCATCAAGACACGCCGGAGGCCATGCCGCTCGCGGCCTGACCCAGCGCTTTTCAAAATGCGGGCAGCGGGACGATCCCCCTGCCCGCATTGTGCATCGGGGCGCTTGGCTGTATTGGATGGCCATCGAAAAAAGCACCGTGGAGGAGGTCGGGAGGTGCGTCCGGCGAATGTTCGCCATGAAAGGACGCCCCATGATTGTCATTGCCGCCCTCACCGTGCTCGTAGCTGCCGTATTGGCAGCCCGCCTGCTCTATTCGCTTTCACTCTATGCCCTGCCGCTCTGGTGCGGCGGGACCATTGCTTGGTGGACCTTTGCCAGCGGGGCGGGTTGGACGCTTGCGGCCTGTGCCGGACTGGCAGCTGCCACACTGCTGCTGGTCGCCGCCCATCTGCTCGCCGGTGCGCACTCCCCTGTTTTGCGACTCGTGCCGGTTGCATGCTTCGGCCTGTGCGGCGGAGTGGCGGGCTATCATGCGGCGCGTGGTCTTGCGCTTGCTTTCCTACCCGATGGCCCGACTGTCCAAGGGCTGAGCCTTGCGGCCGCCATACTGATCGGGAGCGGTGCGGCTCTGCGCTGGCTCACCGTTCGCACTGGCGCTACCCCATCGCCAAACCCGCCATCATGGGTGTAAGTCGTTTGGCGGACTGGGCGATTGTCGGAAACGGCTCGTCCTCGATCAAGCGCGGGCTTGGCTCAGCTGGCTGCCAGCACCGATGGTCACTGATCCGAGACGCGTGCGGGCAATTTGCGAGCCTGATGTTCACTGACTTCGATTCCGTGCAACCTGCGACATCGCACAGGGCGATCACTGCTTGAGCGATGTGAGCCCGAAAAAAGGTAAGCAAGCCGATGGATGTCCTGATCTGGCGTTTTCGCTTGGCGTCACCTGCCCCACCTGCTGCCTCGTGCATGGCCTTTCTGGCGGCGGACGGGCTTCGCCCTTGCGGGGCTCCGGGGCGCAACGGCGCGGGACCAGCTATTTTCCGCCGGGCACTAAGGTGCCCTTTGCATCGCGAAACAAAATAGCCACTCCCGCTGCCGTCCTTCGCTGTCGCTGCGGTCCCTGACGGGATGCGCCCGCCCCGCACAACCGCCCTCGTCTGGCCATCGAGGCTGCGATGGGCGCAGGTTCGAACCAAAGCGAAAGGAATTTCATCATGGCCAATATCGGCAACTTCACCACCACGACCACCGGCTACAAAGGCGAGATCGTCACCATGAGCGTACAGCAGAAGAATGTGCGCATCGTCGCCGAAAGCGAACCGGCAAGCGAAAACGCTCCCTCACACCGGGTCTTCGTCGGCCGCGCCGAAATCGGTGCCGCCTGGAGCAAGCAGAGCCAGGAAGGCCGCGACTACCTCTCGGTCAAGCTTGACGATCCAAGCTTCGTCGCTCCGATCTACGCGAACCTTTTCGCCGAAGATGATGGCGAGAATTACAGCCTGATCTGGACCCGCAGCCGCAAGGTCAATGGCGAGTAACCGCCGCAAGGCTGCCCCGCCCGGCACACGCCGGGCGGGGCTTCGTCCGTGAAAGGTTCGTATGGAGAACCGACAGATTAGGTATGGGACGCACAGCTAACGACCCAAGCGCCAACGCTGGCAATAAATGCTCGTTTTCCGATAGTTCGTCAGGGTGAGATAGCTCGAAAAGCGCGCTCAACGATAAAATTCGACCTTAAATTGTACGGGGCCAATCGGCCTGACGTAATGCACCTGTCGAGGCTCGATAATGATGTGCTCACCGGTGTTAACGGCATGGACTTGAACCGGTTCCCCCGGAACGTGGTATTCAATGCTACCAGCGATCACGCAAAGTTTGCCCCAAACTCCGGCCTTGAGGTCGTGCTTTGAGGTGAGCTTTTCAGGAACTGTCTGTTCGGTAAAAAGCGGTGTTTCCGAATACTTGTGAACACCATCTGGCATTACCTTCGACATGCCTATTCTCCGATCCCGACAAAGACTGTAATGATCAGTATCGCAACGCCAAATAGGGCGACCGCGAACGGCACGATCAAAATCTGACCATAAACTGCTGTTTTGTCCATCAGCCCCGTCCAGGTATCGAGCATCTTGCCTTGTTCGAGCGGAGACTTGGCTTCTCGCCCTGCCTGACGAGCGCCAATCCGCGCCACCCCGAAATAGACTGCGGTGTAAAGCACGGAAATCACGATGGCGAAACGTGCCGAAACGCTGTCACCCGTCGCCGCGAAAACAGTGGCAAAAAACACCGCATAGCAGGACAGCATCGCTGCCCAAACGCCGCGCGGCAGTTGGAACCCAGGATTCTGCGGCGCGACGGGCGGTGCGGCCAGGGGCTGAAGTATGCTGTCCAGCGGCTGAAGTTCCGCCTCCAGATCGGCTTCCCGTTCGGCTACTATCGATTGCTGTTCAAACATGGGGGAGGTTCCTTCCTGCTTTGGTTCCGGAGATACCGTCTCGCCGGATCGTGATCCCGGTAAGGAGACTGTCGGCGATGGCGCGCGCCCGTTCGGCAACGAGCGCAGTGCCTTCCGGCTGCGGCCCGAGCGCGTCTAAAGTTGCGTAGAAAAGCTCGAGCCAGCGCACGAAATGGGATTCCTCAAGACCAGGGATCGCCATGTGCTTGACCATCGGGTTTCCTGAGAACTCTCCGCTATTGAAGAGGATGGAGCGCCAAAAGGATTTCATCCGTTCCAGATGCGGGGGCCAATCAGAGATACGCTCGGCGAAGATGGGAGCGAGCAGTTCATCCTCCCGAGTATTGGCGTAGAAGCGCTCCACCATGAGCGATACGAAACGCTCATCGACACCCAGTGCCACGGCATGTGCGCGTTTCTCTGCCCTTGCCGCGTGTACTTGCTCTCGTGATTTCTCGGTTGTGGTATGCATCTGGAACTCTCTTAAGAGGTATTTGATATACCTGTTAAAGCGTCTTGGAGAGAAAAGCAATATCTGATATACCTGTTTTATGCAGTTAAACCTTCGAACAGATTATGCTTTGCGAATGCTGATGGCCCTCGCCGCCAAGGATGAGGTGGTGTCGATCGACTGGCTGGCCGATCACTATGGCATCTCGCGCAATCATCTTGCCAAAGTTGCGCAAGAGCTGGTCGCGGCAGGCTATGTCGCCTCGCTGCGAGGAAGGGGTGGCGGGCTACGACTGGCGCGGCCCCCAGCAGAGATAAACGTGGGCGAGGTGGTCCGGAGATTGGAGAATCTCACGGGCTTCGTGGCTTGCATGGGGGGCAAGGAGAACTGCGCCATTGACGGTGTCTGCGGCCTAAAACCTGCGCTCGCTGGCGCTATCGACGCCTTTCTGACGCATCTCGATCAATTTGATCTTGCACAGATTACAGCGTCAAAGTCCCGGCTGCTTCGTCAATTGAATCCGGAAGAGGCCTGAGCCAAGTATTGCCCGCCTTCCACTCATTTTCAGCCGTTTGAAACGCCATTTGCGCAGCCCGAAAGCGGACACCCCGCTAAGTTGCCAGTTTGTCGCCTTCCGCAGTTTCAAGCAATTCCGCGGGCTCGATACCTAACTCGACTGCCAGCTTTTCGATCACATCCAGCGTTGCGGCATACTGACAGCGCTCAAGGCTGCTGACATAGGTTCGATCAATCTGAGCGCGATGGGCAAGTTCTTCCTGCGACAGGCCGACCGCTTTTCGATAGCGGCGCAAATTGGCAGCAAAGGTCTCGCGCAGGGTCATGCTGGCGAGTGAGCGGGATTGCAGAGTATTTAACCACGGAGTATACTCTGAATGAAAGTAGGTATGTGCTGTTTTCGCGAAAAGCTTTGAAACAAAGCGGCTTTTGTCGTGTGCCCCGTTAGCCTTAATTGGAATATCGCATTACCTGTTTGGGGATAAGCGGCATAGCTAAGAGTGGCGAAGGATTTCGTGCTAAAAGCAAGCCCGAAAGCAAGCGAGTCGAAACCGAGCTGACCATGACTAAGACCCCTGCCTTCCAGGACCTTCCGCCGCTGTCCGAACACGTCACGGACTATGATGAAGCGCATTTCGTCACCTATCTGCGCCTGCTTGATGCCGCTGCGGAAGGCGCGGATTGGCGCGAAGTTGTCCGACTTGTGTTTGGCCTCGATCCCGCTGACGACCCAGACGCAGCGCGCGCGATGCACGCGGCGCATCTCGAGCGCGCACGATGGATGGCGCGTAGTGGCTACAGGCAATTGATCGCGAAGGATTAATTGCGAGCCAATTTCGACTTTGTGCAATTCTAGGTAATTTCACGCGTCTACTTGTGCCGCCGCGAAGAGCAGCAACGAGAAGATTCGGATACTTCCCGATTCTTCAATTCTCTCAAACGTTTCAGTCTGGCCAAGCTGCCCTCTGCCAAAGGAGGTTGCAATGTCGGGAGAAGGCTCCTGGCGCTCAGCCGACTATGCCGAGCGCTTCAAGACCCACGACCATGCGGATTTCGCGCAGGAATTCTTGCGCCGCAACCCCGACTATGCCCGCGAATACACCCAAACAGAGCAACGCGCACTTGCCGCTCCGGCAAACGCACAGGAAGAAAGTGAGGGCCTGGCTCGGCGATGGGGCCTGAGCTTTCCCCTGCGATCCGGCAAAATCGGCCAAGGATGAACCGGCGCATTGGTCGCCCGAGGTGCTGGGGACGACGATCATCTATGACGGAGCCGAAACTGCCAGACATCTGGTCAACAAACCGCATTGGCACGCTGTTCAAAGCTGCACCTGTTCCGTCGGCGTGCACCACGTCCTGACAGGGCGAAAGGGTCGCTATCGCTTGTGGCAGCCGGGCGTTGCTCAAATGAACCCGCCTGCGTTCCTTATACCCGACGATGCATTCGCGCCCTTGCGATCCGAGGCACTGTACCGGCTGCAGCTTGCGCTTTGCGGTCGATCGCCGCCGGAGCCGTCACCACACTTTTCGCCAAGCACCTACCAACGCCGCAGGCTGGCCAACATGCTGGCGATGCTCGATGCGCGCGAAGTCGGTGCCACCATTCGTGAGCTTGCCTTCACTCTCGTCTATCCCAATTCGCGACTTCTTAGAGGCGCTGAATGGAAGGCCTCGGGTGAAAAACGCCATGTGCTGCGTCTGCTGCGATCAGCACTCACATTACGCGGCGGCGGCTACCGCACCTTTCACGGATTTGATCGCTCCATCTGACGGGGGTGTCAGCTTTGGCCACCTCCCTTTGGTCACTCCCTCCGCCGCGCCGCCCTGCGCCATCTCACTCCGCAACCAGCAGCTCTGCGCTGCAGCAACCTGTCTCAAGCGGAGATATTCCATGGACGCCGTTCCCGCCCCGATTCGCCCGCGCTATCTGCGCACGCCCGATGCCGCCGTGCATCTGGGTCTTTCGCCGCGCACACTCGAAAAGCATCGCTGCTTCGGCACGGGTCCGGTCTATCGCAAGCTTGGTGGCCGGATAGTCTACCACCTCGACGATCTCGACAGCTGGGCCGAGCAAGGCCTGCGCCGCTCGACCAGCGATCCGGGCAAGGGCGTGGTCCATCCCGCCAAGCGGATCGACGGCTATTCCGGTCCCGTCCGGCGTTGAAGGTCAGGCCCATGCCCGCCCGCCAAACTCTTGCCCCGTCTCTCTCCAGCGCCACGCAGCAGCTTGATCTCTTCGTCGGGGTCGGCGGCGACATCGCCGCGCGCGATGCGCAGGACCTGATGGCCTGGCCTTTCTTCAGTCTCGCCAAGTCGAAGCGCATCAAACCCATCGATTTTCGTATGGGTGAGGTTGCGAT
>PFFX01000128.1:0-306 GCA_002783385.1 Rhodobacterales bacterium CG15_BIG_FIL_POST_REV_8_21_14_020_59_13
AGTCAGTTACGTTGCCACCATCTATGTCCTAGAAGCCGGTGGCGGGTCTCTGTTGCCTGAAGGGGCGCTGCTGGGTGCCGGGTGGCTGATCGCGGCCGTGGCGCTCCTTCTCGCGTATAATTGGTTGTTCGGCGTTATGGAGCGCCGAGTGTGGTGTTGATAGCTTATTGGCGACCGGGACAACCCGTGTTCCCGCCAATCTCGCCCAGCTTCCGATCCCAGTTCGAGCGGCTCGCACGAGCGGTTCTATCAGTCACACAAGATGCACTAAATGTGCGCCGCCGTTGGTGGGTATAACGCCTTAGA
>PFFX01000128.1:328-1092 GCA_002783385.1 Rhodobacterales bacterium CG15_BIG_FIL_POST_REV_8_21_14_020_59_13
AGTCGCGAGCGCTAAAAGGCTCCCGCGTTCCACACATTTTCCACACGCTCGCGAGGCCGGATCGCTAACCGGCGTGACCTGCGCCCCATTTGGTCCCTCACTATTTCCCATAAACTCCTGTGCACAACACCGCAGCCTGCAATTGAAAAATCTGGTGGGCGCGGTTAACTCTCATCCGGACGAATTGCGCGCTGAATGACGCAATTTCACAGGGTGGATGTGTATGCGTATTCGTGAACAGGCAGGCGTAAAGTATGCGGTGGTCGGGCGTCTCACTCCGGCCTTAATTGGCGTGGTATTGCTCAGCCTGCTGGCGGCCTGCTCCACTCCCTCCACGCGGACCTCGCCTGTTAAGTTTTAAAATCAATGATTTGATCCAGGCATGCACGCCAACTGACTCCGCCCGCTTGTTTTAGCATGTTAAAACGTTATATCGGCGCTCACGGAGGTGAGTGCCATGAGAAAACCTGTTCGAAATGACGGGCCGGAAGAACGCAGTAAGCTGATCGAGGCGCTGCTGTCCCTGAAGGATGCGGGCGAGATGGAGCGGTTCCTGACTGATCTGTGCACGCCGGGCGAACTGACCACGCTGGCCGAGCGCTGGCGGGTGGCGCGCCTGCTTGATGAAAATGAGCTCACCTACCGGCAGATCTCCGAAAAAACCGGCGCGTCCACGGCCACAGTGACCCGTGTGGCTCGCTTTCTCTCCCAGGAAGCCGCGCAAGGCTATCGCCTTGTGCTCGACAGGATGAAGCAGAAAACCG
>PFFX01000128.1:1102-1748 GCA_002783385.1 Rhodobacterales bacterium CG15_BIG_FIL_POST_REV_8_21_14_020_59_13
CCCGTTTGAAACTCGCCGTTCAGTCCAAGGGCCGCCTCTCCGAAGGCGGTATGGATTTGTTGAAGCGCGCCGGTGTGCGCTTTGCCTATGGGCGGGATCAATTGCATCGCCTGGCCGAGAATATGCCGCTGGACCTGATGCTGGTGCGCGATGACGACATCCCCAGCTTTGTCGCGGGCGGGGCATGCGATTACGGCATTGTCGGCGAGAATGTGCTCTATGAAATGCAGGCGCGGTCGAAGCGCTATGCCAATCTGGAAGTGGCGCTGCCGCTGGGCTTTGCGTCCTGTACGCTGAAACTGGCGGCACCGAAGGACGGGGACATATCGACGGTCGCCGATCTAGCCGGGCGCAGCGTCGCGACCTCCTATCCGGGGCTGACGCGCAAATATCTTGCCGACCGGGGCATTGAGGCAGAGATCGTGGAAATGCGCGGCTCGGTCGAAGTGGCGCCGCGCATGGGCATTGCCGATGCGATCTGTGACCTCGTCTCCTCCGGGGCCACGCTGGAAGCCAACGGACTGGCTGCGTTTGAAACCGTGCTGGAGAGCCAGGCGGTGATGATCCGGCGCACGACCGGCCGCAATGAAGATGTCGAAGGGGTGGCCCACACGCTGATCGAGCGGGCCGAGGGCGTGATCGCGTC
>PFFX01000128.1:1791-13272 GCA_002783385.1 Rhodobacterales bacterium CG15_BIG_FIL_POST_REV_8_21_14_020_59_13
CTGGCCGAGATCAAGGCGCTATTGCCGGGCTCTGATGCGCCCACCATCGCGCAGATCGCGGATCGCGATGATGTGGTGGCTGTCCATGCCGTCTGCCGCGAGCGGGTGTTCTGGGAGACGTTGGAACAGCTGCGTGCCGCCGGTGCGCGCGCCATTCTGGTGCTTCCCATCGAAAAGATGATGGCGTGATGAAACGGGTTACCTGGAACCAACTGGACGAGGGCGCGCGCAAGGCTCTGTTTTCGGCATCGCCGGAGTCGGATTCTGCGCGGGCTGCCGCCATCGAGATTGTTGAGGCCATTCGCCGCGAGGGCGACAGGGCGGTGTTTGAATATGCATGCCGGCTGGACGGGTTTACCGGCGAGAGCTTCCGCGTCCCGCCCGCCGACATAAACGCCGCGCGCAAGGCTGCTGATCCGGAGGATATCGCCGCGATGGAAGCCGCCATTGCTGCGGTGCGGGCGTTTCACACCAAGCAGGGGCTTGGCGGGTATGAGGTTGAAACCTGGCCGGGCGTGACCTGCCGCCGCCGCGTCGATCCGATCCGCTCGGTAGGGCTTTATGTGCCGGCGGGCTCTGCGCCACTGGTCTCGACGCTGATCATGCTCGCCGTCCCGGCGCAGATCGCGGGTGTGCCCGGGATTGCCGTCACCGTGCCGCCAGGGCCGGATGGCAAGGTGAATGCCGCGGTGCTCGCCGCCGCCAGCCTGCTCGGCATTGAAAACGTGTTCGCCATAGGTGGCGCGCAAGCCATTGCGGCGCTGGCTTTTGGCCGGGCCGGACTGCCACGCGTGGCAAAGATATTCGGTCCCGGAAATGCCTGGGTGGCGGCTGCAAAATCCCATGTCAGCACCTTGCCGGGCGGGCCCGCCATCGACCTGCCGGCCGGGCCGAGCGAAGTCATGGTCATTACTGACCGCGATGCGCGCCCCACCTTCGTCGCAGCGGATTTGCTGGCCCAGGCCGAGCACGATCCGCTGGCACGGGTCATTCTGGTGTCTCTGGAGGCCGATCTGGAAGCCATTGATGCCGAGATTGTCCGCCAGATGGATGCCTTGCCGCGCAAGATGATTGCTGCGAAGGCGATAGAGTCCGGTCTGATCATCGAAGCTGAAAACCGGCACGAGGCCATCGGCATCGCCGAACAGGCCTGCCCGGAACACCTGATCATCCAGACGCTGTGTCCGGAAAGTATTGGAAGCGGGATCACCACGGCGGGTGCGATTTTCCTAGGGCAATGGACACCGGAATCGATGGGCGATTATGCCGCTGGTCCCAATCACACCCTGCCAACCGGCGGGGCGGGGCAGGCTTGGAGCGGTGTCACCGTCGAGGCCTTCCAGAGGACAACCACGGTGATCGAGGCGAACAGCGCCGGTGCAGTGGCCATTGCGCCCATGGTGGAACGGCTCGCGGCGCTGGAAGGGCTGGACGCGCACGCCACGGCGATGCGCCTGCGCCGCACAGGAGGTGGGGATGAATAGCGATCTTTTGTCGTTTGAGCGGGTCGGGCTGGCGCGGAGATCGCGCCTTGAAATGCTGCGCCAGCGTTATGCGGCACAGGCCGGTTGCGCGCCGTCTCGCGTGGTGTTCCTGCCGAGCCCGGACGCGGTGGATCTGATTGGCATTGACGGCGCGGACATTGAACAATTCGGACCGGTCGAGGCCCCGATCACGGCGGTCAGGCTGACATCTCCCAACCCGGATATTGCGCGTTGGGAGGCGCTGTTGAGCGACGGGCTGGTGGAGGCCGGACTGACTGCGCTCCTTCCGGTTTCTTCTGCATCAAATATTAGCAAGAACAATGAAATAGAAAATAAAATTAAAGTAGTGCTTCGGTTATTCGAGGCGTGGGACGAGATTGAATCAGCCGTCGCATACGGAGATCAGATTTCCCTGATCTGGGCGGATGAAGCGGCGGCCCGGGCACGGCTCTCCGGCATCGGACTGGACCTGCCGAACAGCGGTCAGTTCCGCGTCCTGAGCGTTGAAGATGCACGGGCATTAGCGGACCGGCTGGCCGCGCCGTCTGTGCGTGCGGCGAGCGTCCGGAGAACGACAAAAGAGACCGATATTCTGGTCTCGCTAAACCTCGAACAATGCGCTCCGGTCCGCATTTCCACCGGCGTTGAGTATTTCGATCACATGCTGGAGCAGGTGGCCAAGCATGGCGGCTTCTCGCTGGAAGTGGCCTGCGAAGGCGATACCGGCATCGACGCGCACCACACCATCGAGGATGTGGCGCTGGCTTTCGGCGATGCGCTGGCCAAAGCCCTGGGAGATCGCCGCGGGATAGGCCGTTTTGGCTTCGAACTGCCGATGGATGAAACCCGTGCCGGAGTCTGGATTGATCTGTCCGGGCGGCCCTTTTCAAAATTTGAAGGCGATATTCCTGGCGAGCGGGTTGGAGAGTTTCCAGTCGAGATGACATCACATGTCTTCCGCTCTATCGCCGACAGCCTCAAAGCCGCGATCCATGTCTCGGTCGAGGGCGAGAATGCCCACCACATGACCGAAGCCTGTTTCAAGGCCTTTGGCCGGGCCTTGCGGCAGGCGGTAAAAGTGGAAGGCGACACCATTCCGTCCACAAAGGGCGTCCTGTGACCGTTGCCATCATCCAGACCGGCTGTGCCAACATCTTCTCGGTACAGACAGCTCTGGATCGTCTGAATGCGGACCACATTCTGGCGGCAATGCCAGTAGATGCCGCGGGCGCTGACCGCCTCATCCTGCCCGGTGTCGGTTCGGCACATCCGGCGATGGCAAATCTGCAGGCCGCTGGTTGGGATGCCGCGCTTGCTGCCGAGGACCGGCCCCTTTTGGGGATATGTCTGGGGATGCAATTGCTGTTCGAGTCCTCGCAGGAAGGCGATACCGGCTGCCTCGGCCTGTTGCCGGGTGAGGTGGTTGCGATGACGCCTTTTGTAGGCGGTCGTTTACCGCATATGGGCTGGAATCAGCTGCGACATGAAACGGACAATGACCCCCTGTTGTCGGGAATTGAAGAGGGTGAGCACGTCTATTTCGTGCACAGTTATGCGGTACCCGTGACCAGCCTCACCATTGCATCCAGCGAGCACGATATGCGGTTTTCGGCGATGGTCCGTCGCGGCAATGTGATGGGCTGCCAGTTTCACCCCGAGCGCTCGGGGAAGGCCGGGGGGCGCATTCTGAAAAACTTCCTGGAGATCGGTGCTTGAAACTTTATCCCGCCATTGATCTTCTGGATGGCCGTGTTGTGCGCCTCCACAAGGGTGATTTCGACGCCGTCACTGATTATGGCGGCGATCCTGCAGCGGTGGCAGCAGCCTATCTGTCGCAAGGTACGGAATATCTGCATGTCATTGATCTGTCGGGTGCGCGGGACGGCGTTCGGCGGCAATCAGACACCATCCAGTCGCTTTCAAATACCGGGTTGCACCTGCAGGTAGGCGGGGGCATCCGCTCGTCTGAGGAAGTCGCGTCAATCCTGAAAGCCGGTGCGGAGCGTGTCATCATTGGCAGTCTTGCGGTGCAGGCTCCGAAAACGGTTTCTGAGTGGATCACGGAATTCGGACCGGACCGGATTGTGGCCGCTTTTGATGTGCGGATCGAATCGGGCACGATCTGGCCACTGATCGCCGGGTGGACCCGTAAGGGCGATGAGCCGCTGGCAGCACTCTTGGAGCGCTATGAGCGATCCGGCCTGCGTCAGGCCCTGGTGACCGATGTGGATCGTGATGGCGCCTTGCAGGGGCCGAATACCGGGCTTTATCGCGACCTGTGCGAGCTGTGGCCGGACATTGCCTGGCAGGCCTCCGGCGGTGTGGCTTCGCTGGAGGATCTGACAGATCTGAAAGCAGCCGGTGCGGATGGCGTGATTGTCGGCAAGGCGCTGTTTGAAAACCGTTTTACGCTTGGGGAGGCGCTTTCATGCTTGCAAAGCGGATAATCCCCTGCCTCGACGTCAAGGATGGCCGAGTGGTCAAGGGCGTCCGCTTTCGCAATCACGAGGATGTCGGTGATATCGTCTCGTTGGCTGCCCGCTATGCGGGCGAGGGGGCAGATGAGCTTGTCTTCTACGATATTTCCGCCAGTCCGGACTCCCGTGCTGTCGAGCCGGAATGGGTCAAGCGGGTTGCGCGGGCAATTGATATTCCCTTCTGCGTGGCAGGCGGTATCCGTAGCGTCGATGAAGCCCGCGCCCGCCTGTTTGCCGGAGCTGACAAGATATCGGTCAATTCACCGGTACTGGCTGATCCGGATCTGATTGACCGATTGGCTGGCGAATTTGGCCGTCAGTGCATTGTTGTAGGCATAGATAGCCGCGAGATCGGCGGGGAATGGCGGGTGCACTCCAATACAGGAGATCCCGATAAAACCCGCATGGAAGCACGCGCCACACTGGACTGGATCAAGGAAGCCATCGAACGCGGCGCAGGAGAAATCGTGCTTAACTGCATGGATCAGGACGGCGTTCGCGAGGGCTATGACATAGATCAGCTCAAGGCGGCTCGAGCGGTCTGCAGCGTGCCGTTGATTGCATCAGGGGGGGCCGGAGCGATGGCGCATTTTGCAGATGTCTTTCGGCAGGCGGAAGCAGACGGGGCACTGGCGGCAAGTGTCTTTCACAAACAGGTCATCGCAATCGGTGAGCTCAAGACCTGGCTGGTGCAGCAATCCATAGAGGTCCGGCAATGATCACTTCAAACGACATTGATTTTGAAAAGGACGGTGGTCTCGTGCCGGCTATTATCCAGCATGCGACAACAGGGCAGATCCTGATGCTGGGTTATATGAATGACGTGGCGCTGGAGGCAACGCTTAATGATAATTACGTAACCTTTTATAGCCGAAGTAAAAAAAGATTATGGAAAAAGGGTGAGTCCAGCGGAAATACACTGACCCTGGTGTCGCTGTCGATTGATTGCGACCGCGATACATTACTGATCAAAGCGCTGCCGTCCGGGCCGGTCTGCCATACCGGAACACCGACCTGTTTTGCAGATGATGATCCGCCCGCGGCCGGTTTCCTGACGATTCTGGAACAGGTCATCGATCAGCGGACTTCAGCGGACCCCGAGGAAAGTTATGTCGCCCGGCTCAACGTGAAAGGGCTAACGAAAATAGCCCAGAAAGTTGGTGAAGAGGGTGTGGAAGTGGCGCTGGCTGCCGTAGCCGAGGATGATGAGGCGCTGAAAGGTGAAGCGGCGGACCTGGTCTTTCACCTGATGGTGTTGTTGCGTGCGCGTGGCGTGACGCTGGCAGATGTGGTTTCGACGCTTGAGGCTCGGCACCGCTAGGCAAGAAGGTGGCGCATAAAAGCCGCGTAGCGTTGGGCGATTTCCGTTCGGTCAATGTGTTGGCCGTCTTTCACGATATGCCGCCCGGCGGACCAGACATCACTGACGCAATTTCGCGAGCCTGCGAATACCCAGCTATCGAGGAGGGTATCGCCGGATTTGCCTGCCAAGGCCGGGTGACCGGCGTCCAGGGCCACCATATCCGCCCAATACCCCGCTTCCATCCTGCCTGACTGTCGTCCCAGCGCCTGCGCGCCGCCCTGCAATGCGCTGGTGTAGAGGCTCATAGCGTTGGATTGCATCGGATTGGCGAGCACGGTGCGCTGTTTGTGTATGAGCCTCTGACTCCATTCCAGTTGGCGCAATTCCACCGCGATGTCGGTCCCGATATGTGAATCCGTCCCTATCCCCCATTTACCGCCTGCGGCATGCCATTGGCGTCCATTGAAAATGCCATCGCCCAGATCCGCCTCCGTCGTCGGGCAGAGCCCCGCCACTGCCCCCGTTTTTGCCAGAGCGGCGGTTTCGGTTTCAGTCATCTGGGTGGCATGGATCAGGCACCAGCATTCATTGATATCGTGATGATCCAGCAGCCATTCGACGGGGCGTTGACCACTCCAGGCCAGGCAGTCCTCGACTTCCCTGACCTGTTCGGCGGCATGGATATGGATGGGGCCGTCATGGCTGGCCGCAAGAATTGTGGAAAGGTCGTCCGGCGTGACCGCGCGCAGGGAATGCGGGGCCATGCCCAGATGGTCATCGGCCCGGTGAAGATGGACTCGGCTGGCCTCCCACAGTGCCAGAAAGTCTTTGGCAGTATTGAAAAACCGGATCTGGCCCGAATTCGCCGGCGCGCCGCCAAAGCCGCTGCGCGCATAGGCGACAGGCAGGAGTGTCAGGCCGAGTCCGGTCTGCGTCGCGGCCGAGGAAATCCGGCCGGCCATCTCCGCAATGTCGGCATAAGCCATGCCGTCGGCCTGATGATGCAGATAATGAAACTCGGCGACGGCGGCAAACCCGCTTTCGGCCAGCTCGGCATAAAGCTGGGCCGCGATGATCTCCATATCTTCCGGGGTCAGGCGTGGCAGGAAATCATACATGCGCTCGCGCCAGCTCCAGAAATCATCATCGCCCGGTCCGCGCACTTCTGTCAGGCCGGCGAGGGCGCGCTGAAAGGCATGGCTGTGCAGATTGGAAGGGGCGGGAAGAAGCGTGTGATAGGTCTCTACCGCCGCGTCCAGCGGGCTTTCCGGCATGACGCTGGCCAGCCTGCCATCCGTGCCGATTTCAATTCTGACATTGCGGGCCCAGCCATCCGGAAGAAGGGCCGACTTCGCTTGAAGCTTGCGCATGCGGGTTATCCTCTGACATGACATCCCCTAGTGTAGGGATTCTGGGCTAATTTGGGAGAGCGCATGCGCGTTGATCGCACCTTCACCAATGCAAGGCTGGCTACTATGGCTGGCACATCTCCTTATGGAGCGCTCGAGGATGGAGCGATTGCGGTGCGGGATGGCCGCATTGTCTGGGTTGGTCCTACCGCAGACGCGCCAGTCTGTGACGACACGACGGACCTTGACGGGCGGTGGGTGACGCCTGCGCTGGTCGATTGTCATACCCATCTCGTTTTTGCCGGCGACCGTTCGGGAGAGTTCGAGCGCCGCCTCAATGGCGAGAGCTATGAGACCATTGCGAAATCCGGCGGGGGCATTGCCGCGACGGTCGAGGCCGTGCGCCATTCCAGTGCGGCAGATCTTGCGGCGGCGACACTTCCCCGGCTGGATGCATTGATTCAAGAAGGCCTTGGAACAGTTGAAATCAAAACGGGTTATGGGCTTAACTTCAAGTCAGAACTTAATATGCTCAAGGCCATACGCAGCCTGGGCCTGGTCACCGGTTTGCGGGTCCAATCGACGCTGCTGGCGGCGCATGCCATCCCGCCGGAATATACCGGACGCGCGGATATTTATATTGACGAGGTCTGCCTTCCCCTGATTCATGAAGCGGCGCGCGAAGGGCTGGCCGATGCCGTCGACGCCTATTGCGAGAAAATTGCCTTCTCACCGGAACAGACACGGCGCGTCTTCGAGGCCGCCCGGGACGCCGGTCTGAAAATCAAGCTCCATGCCGACCAGTTCAGTGATTCCGGCGGAGCGGCCCTAGCTGCTGAATTCGGAGCCCTGAGCGCCGATCATCTCGAGTATACAAGCATTTCCGGGATCGTGGATATGGCAAAAACCGGAACGGTCGCAGTCATCCTTCCAGGCGCTTACTACATGCTGGGGGAAACGCAAAAGCCGCCGATTGAGGCGCTCCGCAAGGCCGGTGTGCCCATGGCTCTGGCGACAGATGCCAATCCGGGTTCTTCGCCCGTGCTCTCTCTTCTTACCATCGCCAATATGGGCTGCATTTTGTTCGGCATGACGGTAGAAGAGGCGCTTGCAGGCATAACGCGGGAGGGGGCAAGGGCGCTTGGCCTGCAAAACGAGACCGGCACGATTGAGGTTGGCAAGCGCTGTGACCTGGCCGTCTGGGATGTCGACAATCTGTCGCAATTGATCCAATGGATTGGCGCGCGTCCGCTCCACGGGCGCATTCTTTCCGGAGACTGGGGATGACGGTGACGCTGCGGCCCGGCGCGATGGCGCTTTCTGACTGGCGCTCGATCTATCGCGGAGGGGATGTGGTTCTGGATCGCGGTTGCAAAGGCGATGTGGATCGCGGCGCGCAAGCGGTCCTGGACCTTCTCGCCTCTGGCCGCGCTGTTTATGGCGTCAATACCGGTTTTGGAAAGCTGGCGCAGAGCCGTATCGCCAATGACGAACTGGCCGAGCTTCAAAAGCGTCTGGTGCTGTCCCATGCCGCCGGCGTCGGCGCGCCCATGCCGCCGAAAATTGTCCGCCTGATGATGGCGTTGAAGATATCCTCGCTGAGCCGCGGAGTTTCCGGCGTGCGCTGGGCGGTCATCGAGAGACTGGAAGCCTTGCTGCAAGGCGGTGTGACGCCCGTCATTCCCTGTCAGGGCTCAGTTGGAGCATCGGGTGATCTTGCACCCCTGTCGCAACTGGCAGCGGCGCTGATCGGCGTCGGTGACATCCGGATCGGCAATGACGTCATGACGGCTGGCGAAGGGCTTGTGCGCTTGGGGGTGACGCCACTGGAGCTTGGACCCAAGGAAGGGCTGGCGCTGCTCAATGGCACCCAGTTTTCTACCGCTTATGCGCTGGCCGGTCTGTTTGATGCGGAGCAGGCCCTCCGTTCGGCGCTGGTCACCGGCGCGATGAGCGTTGAAGCGGCTATGGGATCATTCTCGCCTTTTGATGCCCGCATTCATGATTGCCGCGGCCATCAGGGCCAGATCGATACCGCTGCGGCCTATCGCGGTCTGCTGGAAGGAAGCGAGATCAACGCGGCGCATGCGGATTGCTCCAAGGTACAGGATCCGTATTGCCTGCGCTGCCAGCCTCAGGTGATGGGCGCGGTGCTGGGCGTGTTGCGCCAGGCGGCAGCAACACTGTCCACCGAAGCCAATGCGGTGACCGACAATCCGCTCATCTTCCCGGATGGACCGGATGCGATTTCAGGCGGGAATTTTCACGCCGAGCCAGTGGCGTTTGCCGCAGACATGATTGCGCTGGCGATAGCCGAGATCGGGTCGATGTCCGAGCGGCGTCAGGCGATGCTGGTCGATCCCAATCTCTCCGGCCTGCCGGCCTTTCTATCCCCCGCGCCGGGGCTCAATTCCGGTTTCATGATCCCGCAGGTCACAGCGGCGGCGCTGGTCAGCGAAAACAAGCAGCGCGCCACACCCTGCAGTGTCGATTCCATCCCGACTTCCGCCAATCAGGAAGATCATGTCTCCATGGCCGCGTATGGCGCGCGCCGCCTGATGGACATGACGGCCAATCTGGACGCGATCATTGCGCTGGAATGGCTGACAGCGGCGCAGGGTATGGATTTTCATGCGCCACTGAAGTCTTCAGCGCTGCTCGAAACCGCCAAAGCCCGCTTGCGTGCCGACATTCCGAAACTCGATGATGACCGCTTCTTTGCTCCGGATATCGCCCGGGCCATCGAAATGATCGGGCAGGGGGGGCTGGCGGATATCGGCGATCTGCCGGGAGTGACCGGATGAGCGAGCTGTTCACGCTGCGGCAGGGCGAAAGCCCGCTCATCATCAACATCCCGCATGCCGGAATTCATGTGCTAGACGACATTCTGGCGCGGATGACAGAGAAGGCCCGTACCTTGCCGGACACGGACTGGTTCGTGGACCGGCTCTATGCGTTTGTGGCCGAAATGGATGCGACGATCCTGACCGCGAATGTGTCGCGGATGGTGATTGACCTCAATCGCGATCCATCGGGGCAGTCGCTCTATCCGGGGCAGGCAACGACGGATCTCGTGCCCACCGAATTGTTTGACGGTTCACCGGTTTATGACGGCGGTGCGCCGGACGCGGACGAGATTGAGCGCCGCCGCTCTGAATATTTCGATCCCTATCATCAGGAATTGAGCGAGCAGATTGCCCGCATCCGGGCGCTGCACGGCTATGCCGTGCTTTATGACGCCCACTCCATCGCCTCTTTTGTGCCGCGCCTGTTTGACGGCGAATTGCCGGTTCTCAATCTGGGCACCAATGATGGTGGGACCTGTGATCCTTCCATCGCCCGGGCGGTGATGCAGGTGATGCTGGACCAGGACGATTACGAGACTGTTGCCAATGGCCGCTTCAAGGGCGGCTGGATCACGCGGACCTTCGGCTTGCCTCGCCACAATCTCCACGCTTTGCAAATGGAGCTGGCGCAGCGTGCCTATATGGACGAGGCCGCAACCCGCTATGACGAGAATCGGGCGGCGAAGCTGCAACCGCTTTTGAAGGATATTCTGAGCGCTGCACTCGAGGCAGCCGATCACCTGCACTGGGAGCATGACTGATGACCTCAACCCGTCTCGATAATGCCCGCACCATCCGCGCCAAGACCGGGCCGGAGCTGGACGCCAAGTCCTGGATGACCGAAGCACCCTTGCGCATGCTTATGAACAATCTCGATCCCGACGTGGCGGAAAAGCCCGAGGAGCTGGTGGTCTATGGCGGGATTGGCCGGGCGGCGCGTGACTGGGAGAGCTTTGACCGTATCGTCGCGACGCTGAAGCGCATGGAGGAGGATGAAACCCTTCTGGTTCAGTCCGGAAAGCCGGTCGGCGTGTTCAAAACCCATGCCGATGCGCCGCGCGTCCTGATCGCCAATTCCAACCTGGTGCCGGCTTGGGCGAATTGGGAGCATTTCCGCGAGCTCGATCAGAAGGGCCTGATGATGTACGGCCAGATGACGGCCGGCTCGTGGATTTATATCGGCAGTCAGGGCATTGTGCAGGGCACGTATGAGACGTTTGCCGAAATGGGGCGCCAGCATTTCGGCGGACAGCTGAAAGGCAAGTGGATACTGACCGGCGGTCTGGGCGGAATGGGCGGAGCGCAGCCGCTGGCGGCGACCATGGCCGGCGCCTCCATGCTGGCGGTGGAGTGCCAGCCCTCCCGAATCGAGATGCGCCTGCGCACCCGCTATCTGGATGAGCGGGCCGATACGCTAGATGAGGCTTTGGCGATCATCGAGACCGCGCACAAGGCGGGCCGGGCGGTGTCTGTGGGCCTTCTGGGCAATGCGGCCGAGATTTTCCCGGAAATGGTAAAACGCGGCATCCGCCCGGATGCGGTAACTGACCAGACCAGCGCCCATGACCCGGTCAATGGCTATCTGCCCGCCGGCTGGACGCTGGAGGAATGGGAAACGCGGCGCGAGAGCGATCCGGAGACGGTGTCCAGAGCGGCAAAGCTGTCCATGGCCGAGCAGGTGAAAGCCATGCTTGCTTTCCATGAATCGGGTATTCCGGTCTTTGATTATGGCAATAATATCCGTCAGATGGCTAAGGATATTGGCGTCAAAAATGCGTTTGATTTTCCAGGATTTGTTCCGACCTATATCCGGCCGCTCTTCTGCCGGGGTGTCGGGCCTTTCCGCTGGGCGGCGCTGTCGGGCGATCCCGAGGACATCTACAGGACCGATGCAAAGGTGAAGGAGCTGATCCCGGATGATCCGCACCTTCATAACTGGCTGGACATGGCAAGGGAGCGCATCGCCTTCCAGGGCCTGCCGGCCCGGATTTGCTGGGTCGGTCTGGGGCAGCGCGACAAGCT
>PFFX01000067.1 GCA_002783385.1 Rhodobacterales bacterium CG15_BIG_FIL_POST_REV_8_21_14_020_59_13
TGTTTCCGGAAAGCACGATGATTGCGCTGGAAGGCCGGCACACGCAGCCCCTCTTTGTTGCCGCCCTCATTCACGGTAATGAAACCGTCGGCTGGGAAGCTCTGAAACAGCTTCAGGTCTGGATGGCGGACCACCCCCTGCCGCGCTCCCTTCTGATCTTCATCGGTAATGTCCGCGCCGCTGAACGGCAAATCCGGATGGTGCCGGGACGCCCCGATTATAACCGCATCTGGCGCGCCGGAGACACGCCCGAACATGATTTGGCCGCGCGGGTGACGAAGATCGTCCGCGAGGCCAGGCCCTTTGCCGCGATTGACCTGCACAACAATACAGGAGCCAATCCCTATTATGCGCTGATCCATCATGACCGGCCGGACCATCTGCAACTGACCAGCCTGTTTTCACCCAATGCCATGCTGACCCGCAATCCGCCCGGTACCTGTTCGGAAGCCATGTCGGCCTTTTGCCCGGCCATCACCGCGGAATGCGGCCATTCAGGTGTTGCCGCCAATGAAGAGGCCGCTTTCAATCTCGTCCTTGATACCCTGCATCTGGACCATTGGCGCGGCGCGACGGACCGGCCGCTGGACGTCTATACGGTCACCGGCGCGATCATGATTGATCCGGGGGCACGTATTGTCTTCGAGCATGGCGCGGAGGGAGATGTCGAATTTCCCGCCAGTCTGGAGAAATGGAATTTCTTCCATCGTCCGGCGGGCTCTACCTTTGCCCGTATTCTCAATGGCGGTGATCCAGTGCGTGTGGTCACCGAAACCGGTGAGGATGTAACCGGACGCTGCTTTGCCCGCGAGGGCGGCCGGCTGATCCTGAAACGCGCCTTCACCCCCGCCATGCTGACAACAGATCAGGCCGCCATCCGCGATGATTGCCTCGGCTATCTGATGGAAAAACGTCCCTAGGCGCGCAGCCGCCGGGCCAGTTCCGGCAGCGCGAAGACCAGCCACACCGCCGCCCAGATATTTCCCAGAAACGGCAGGGGCGCGATCCAGAGGATTGCGCGCCAGCCCTGTCTTTCAAACAGCGCAATGATCAAAGCGAGGAAGAAGAAGCCGAGATAAAGATCAAGCAGCGTCACCCGTCCCCACGGATCAGTCATCAGCCAGCTGCCCGCAGCGCCGAAATCACCGCCGCTCACCGCCAGCACGATCAGAACGCCCAGAGCGAGCCCGCCCAGCGACGTCAGAACCCGGAATATCATCATCTCGTCCGCCTTTGTTGCCGGGAATGAGTACGCTGTTGCGGTGGGGATGGATCAGGACGAAATCGTTACCGTCCAGGCTTCTCCATCTCGTCTCCCTCCGGCTTGCCTGCCCTCGTGAAAACGAGGGACCGGAGGATCTCTTTGACATCGGGATGCTCCGGTCCCGCGCAAGCGCGGCCGGGGCCGGACGCTTTGAATATGAGCTTTGGCTTTCCTTCTGCCCGTCACCCTCCGGCCGCGGCGGGGCTGGATCAGCCCTTCCCCCGCCGGTTGACCCAGAGCGCAGCAGCAGCAGAAGGACAGCGCCGGTAATGATCACCGCCAGCACCGGATAGGTGAGAGCGGCGGGCCAGCCCGAGACCGCCACCCCGAAGGCCAAAGGCACGAGACCGGATCCAGTGACAGACTTGTCAGCCAGACCGGACCGTCATCGGCCCGTATCTGGGAATAATCCGTGCCGCACACCGGGCAGGCCTCGACCGGCTTGAGATAGGCGGAAAACAGTTTTTCCTGCCTGCATTGCGGGCAGATCAGGCGGAATCCGCGCCAGCAGGCCATCCTTGATGAGGGTGTCTCATCTTCCTGTATCATCCATCTCTCTCAGCTTGGCCGCGCCACACCGGGGTGCGCCCGATCAGCGGCCCGTGCAAATGTGGTTTCAGTTCGTATGCTTTGATTATATCAGACCGGATTACGGCCCTGCCGCATCCTCGATTTCGTGCATGTCGTCGTCCGAGAGGCCGAAATGATGGCCAATCTCATGTACCAGCACGTGCGCGATCAGGAATTTCAGGCTGACATCTCCGCGCGCCTGCCATTCGGCGAGGATGGGCTTGCGGTAGAGCCAGACCTGATCGGGGAAAGTGACCGGATCAATGACCGATTTCTGCGTCAGGTCCACGCCATGATAAAGGCCGGAGAGCCGGTACGGGTCCTTGATGTCAAAATGCGCCAGCGTTTCCCTGTCGGCAAAATCGGCTATGCGGATGGAGACATTGCCGCACATCTTGCGGAAGCCTCCGGGCAGTTCGTTGAAAGCCTCTTCTGCGAGGCTGGCAAACCGGTCGATATCTGGGAGCGTGTTCATCGGCCTTATATAGGGTGGAGGCACGGCTATGCCATTGCGAACATAAAGGGAACATGTTAATCGGTATTTTTTTACGCTCCGGGGTCGGGTTTTGAAGAAAGAACAGGACAGGCTGAACGCCCTCGTTGGCAGGAAAGATACGTCCGATGAACCGGTCCGGCTGACCGGGGATGACCGCACCGGTGACCATATCCTGTTTTATGAAGGACCGGACGGGCCGATTGCCGAATTCCGCTGCGCCAACCGCACACTCTGGATGACTCAGGCCCAGATAGCTGACCTGTTCGGGCGGAACCCGTCTGTTATTTCCCGGCACATCAATAGCGTGCTGGCCGATGGGGAACTGGACGGTGAGAGTAATATGCAAAAAATGCATATTACTGGCATTGCCAAGCCGGCCACTCTCTACAGCCTCGATATGATCATCTCGGTCGGCTACCGGGTCTCCTCGATACAGGCGACCCTGTTCCGGCGCTGGACAACGGACAAGCTGGTCCGGTTCGCGACGAAGGGCTTTGTCATTGATCAGGCCAGACTGCGCGACGAGACGGTAACCCGTTCATCCGCGCCGGAAATCATTATCCGCCACACTCTGAGACAAGAGACCTCCGATGGATGACCCGCTCGCCTCTGTGGCCAATCCGGCGATTGATGACGCCCGCCTTCTGGCCCGCGGAGCAGCGCGCCTGCTTTATGACATGGGGTATACGGCGGTCCCGGAATTTTCCTTGAAGACCGGACATCGTGCCGATTTGTTCGCCCTTGGCCCAAAGGGCGAGATGACGGTGGTCGAGATAAAGTCCGGCCTCGCGGATTTCCGAGCCGATACCAAGTGGATGGAATACTGGAGCTGGTGCGACCGGCTCTATTTTGCGGTGTCACGTCGCTTCCCGCACGACGTCCTGCCGGAACAGGCCGGCCTGATCATCGCAGACGGATTCGGCGCGGCCATTGTAAGAGAAAGCCCGCACGATCCGATCAATGCGGCCCGGCGCAAATCGGTGATGCTGCGCTTTGCCCGTTGTGCCGCTGACCGGCTGCGGCGAATGGAGCCCTGATCATTTTTGACGTCCCATGAGCCGGGTACGGCACTCCCCGATTCGGGGGATGCCACCCGCATGGAATTCATGTCATTGTAACCACACCGAATTCACCCTTGGTACCGGCGTCGGCCATGCAGACAAATGTGTCCCAAGGGTCTATTTTTGAGGCTATTGTCAGGTCCGGATTGTCAGCGCGGCAGGGTGGGTCATGCAATTCAACAAGGCTGCCATGACGCCGCATTTGACGGGTTTGCAAATGAATTCGTCCAGCCATATGCGGGCAGGAGACATGCGGTTGACCGGAATTGCGAGCGTCTGCCCGGGTCCCATATGATGATGCAGACCCCCTTTTTCCGGCAGGTTCTGATTTTGCTTTTCGCCATTCTTGCGACGGGATCGGTGTTTGCGCTGGCTTACCGGGCGGCGGAAGGCGAGTTGAGTTTCCCGCCCCTGTTCTGGTGGCAGCTCTTTACCGGTAATGGGGCCATCGCGATATCCGGCTGGGTGTGGAGTTTGCGGCCGGGGGACCTGGCCCCGCGTTTTTTCCTGATCAGTGGCGTATCGACGCTGGTATTCACGCTCGCCGTGGCCGGTTTTTCCATCGGCGGCACACTGTATAGCGCACCGCTGCGAGCTGGCTTGCTGATGATCAATCAAGCCGGGGCCATCCTTTTCGGCATCGCGATGATCGGCCTGTTTCTGGTGTATCCGGCCCGGCTGCCGCACTGGAAACGCTGGCTGGCTGCCGCTGCGAGTATATTTTCCATCTGGGCCATACTCGCCTTTACCGGTGTCCTGACACATCCGGGCGTCATCCACCGCATCACCCTGACGGAAATGATCCTGATTATGCTGGTCCTGGTTTTCCAGTATTTTCATTCCCGGCATGATCCCAGAGCGCGCGCCATCCTGATCTGGCTGGGCGGGGCGGTCGCAATCGGAGCCGGATTGTTCATCGTGACGGTCGCGGCACCAAACGCTTTCGGCTATGCAGCCCTGGTGGACGTCCGCAAGGCGTTCGGGTTTTTTCTGATCATTTATCTGGGCTGCGCCGCCGGGCTGTTGCGCTACAGATTGTTTGATCTGGGCGACTGGGCGTTCCGGGCGCTTTTTTATGCGCTTCTGATTGTGCTGATCATCGCGCTCGATACGTTCATCATTTTAGTGCTGCCGCTGGATCAGGGTCCGGCCCTTGCCCTCTCGCTATTGATCGTCACGCTCGTCTACTTTCCCATTCGCGACACCCTTCTGCAGCGGCTGTTCAAACGCACGAATCTGAGTGATCAGAGGCTTTTGCAGGAGGTGATCAATACCGCCTTCGCACCCAAGGATTTGCGTGCCGGGCAATGGCGGCAAAGTCTTCAATCCCTTTTCAGACCGCTTGAAATCCGGCTGGTGGAACCACGCAGTGATCTGGTGGCCATCGGTGAGGAAGGCCTCACACTTTACCTTCCGGAACTGGCGGACAGTCCGGCGCTGGAATTGCGCTATCTCTGGAACGGGCAAGGCCTGTTCGGACCGTCACAGGCGCGGACCGCCCAACATCTGGTGGAATTGATGCGGCGGGCCGAAGAAAGCCGCGCTGCCCATGAACGCGGGGTTAGTGAAGAACGCATCCGGATTGCCCGGGACATACATGACAATATTGGTGCCCAGCTTATGGCCGCCCTGCATAGCCACGAAGCCGGCCGCAAGGATGTGATGATCCGTGAATCTCTGTCGGACCTGCGCAACATCATCAACAATGCTCCGGCCAATGCAGAATTGATATCAGACATGCTCGCCGATCTGCGCGGCGAAACAGCCGAACGCATGGCGGCTTCAGGTATCAAGCTGGACTGGCCAGCCCATCCCGGTACATCTGCCATCCTCATGCCGGAGCATAGCCAAGCCTTGCGCTCTCTCATCCGTGAAGCGGCGAGCAATACAATCAGACACGCCCGGGCCAGCCGCTTTTCTTTCGCGCTGACCGATGAGGACGCCCAGATCGTGATCGTGCTGGCAGATGACGGCACCGGCTTTGACGCCGCGCAATTCAACACAGGTCATGGTCTGCCGAATATGAAGAGCCGCGCCCGGTTGCTGGGCGGCGAGATCCGGTTTTCAACAGAGGGCGGCACACGGATCGTGGTGTCGATCCCCAAAGCGGTGAGCAGAACCGGTGATTAAAACAACGCTGATTGTCGAGGATGTTGGTGAGACCCGGAAATGGCTGGAAGGCATTGTCCTCGCCGCCTATCCCGGCTGCATGGTCATCCTCGCCACCAATATGCGCGACGGACTGGCGCGTGTTGCGGCACAGGATTTTGATCTCGCCTTGATTGATTTGCACCTGCCGGACGGGTCCGGGCTGGAGGTATTGCGCAGTCTGAAACTGCTGCAGCGGGACGCGATTGCCATTGTCACCACGGTTATGAGTGAGGATTCTCACATCGTTTCCGCGCTTTCGGCCGGCGCCAGCGGCTATCTCCTCAAGGAAACCGATGCGGCGTTGTTGCAGCGGCAATTGACGCAGCTGGCTGAAGGTATTCCGGCCATATCCCCGGCGATTGCCCGGCGTATCATGGAGCATTTCCGCCGTACCGGACCTCTTCATGGAGAGGATCCGGCTTTGACGCCGCGCGAAGCGGAGGTCTTGGGCCTGACAGGGCGCGGGCTGCGAAACTCGGAAGTGGCCGAAGCACTGGCCATGGCCGAGAGCACTGTGGCCAGTCACATCAAGTCGATCTATCGCAAGCTGGGCATCAGTTCGCGCGCCGAAGCGGCATGGCAGGCCAACCGGCTGGGCCTGTCCAAACGGGCTGACTAGCTCTGGTTGCTAGCGTGGCGCGCGCTTGGCGAGAATGCGCTGCAATGTGCGGCGGTGCATGTTCAGCCGGCGGGCGGTTTCCGAGACATTGTGATCGCACAGCTCGAAGACGCGCTGGATATGCTCCCAGCGGATCCGGTCAGCAGACATCGGATTTTCCGGCGGGGCCGGCTTGTCGCCTGGCGACAAAAGCGCCTTGACCACATCATCGGCATCGGCCGGCTTGGCCAGATAGTCGATCGCGCCGGACTTCACCGCGGCCACGGCGGTGGCGATATTGCCATAGCCGGTCAGCATGACGGCCCGGCAATCATCGCGTGAGGCATGCAGGGCGCGAACCACATCCAGCCCGTCACCATCATCCAGCCGCAGATCCACAACCGCAAAAGCCGGCGGATTTCCGCGAGCAATCTCCATCGCTTCCGACACGGTGCCGACTGCCGAGACCACAAAGCCGCGGCTGGTCATGGCGCGGCCCAGCCGGGTGCGAAAGGGCGCATCATCATCCACGATGAGCAGGGATTTATCGTCCGGAAGGTCGGGCGGAATATCAGTCATGTCGATTTCTCTTGATCATCTGTTAAATATCTAGACCGGTTCGGGGGGCGCTTCCACCCGGTTTCGCGGCCATTCGATCTGGACCAGCGCTCCGCCCAGCGGGCCGCCATTGCCAAACCGGGCCTTTCCGCCGAGGCGTTCTATCATGGTGATGGCGATAAAGGAGCCCAGCCCCATCCCGCCGCCGGCTTCGCCCGAGCGCCGGGAGATATAGGGCTCGCCAATCCGGCTCAGCACATCTGGCGCAAACCCCTTGCCGTCATCATTGACAGTGATGCGCACGGTCTTGTCATTCCATTCGCCCTCAATGGTGACGGCGGAGGCGGCAAATTCCACGGCATTCTCGACCAGATTGCCAAGCCCGTAGAGAAATTCGGGTTGCCGTGCCAGAAATGGCGCTGTGTCTTCGCTCCTGGAGTGGATGGTGATCGAGGCCCCCAGCCCGCGAAGCGGCGCGCAGATTTCCTCCAGCGCATCACGGAACGCCATGCGGTCATGCATCTTGTCATGGGCTTCGCGCTGGGAGGAGAGACGCTGGAGAATATCGCGGCAGCGCATGGCCTGGGAGACCAGCAATTCGGCATCTTCTCTCAGCACGGCGTCCTTGGCGTCACGGGCGATTTCCTTTGCGGTCAGCTGGATGGTGGCCAGAGGTGTGCCGAGTTCGTGGGCAGCTGCAGCGGCCATCGAGCCGACAGCAGAGAGTTTCTGTTCGCGCGCGAGAATGGCTTGCGCCGCGGCGAGAGCGGCCCCCATGCGTTTGGCCTCGCGGCCAATCCGCCAGGCGTAGGCGGCGGTGAAGGCGACAGCGATGATGAAAGCGGCACCAAGGCCGGCGACGTAAAGCGGCGGCAGGTGCAGCGTCTCGCCCCGTATCCAGGGCATGGGCAGGGCAAAGACCGACATGGCCCCGAGCCCGGCCAGCGCGATGGCGGCAAGTCCCAGTGCCTGACGCGGCGGCAGGGCAGCAACACCGATCGTCACCGGGGCCACCAGCATCACCACAAAGGGATTCTGCAATCCGCCGGTCAGCAACAACAGTAATGAAAGTTGCAGGACATCAAAGCCGAGCTGGACAAAGGCCTCATTATGCGACGCCAGATGTTGAATGTCGCGCGTTATGACCAGGCCGAGATTGAGCACAGCACTGGCCGCGACCACGCCGCCACACAAGGCCAGCGGCAATTCAAAATCGAGCACCAGGCTGACAAAGAGCAGAGTCGCGGCTTGGCCGAAAATCGCCAGCCAGCGCAGCACGATCAGCGTTCGCAAACGCACACGGCCAAAGAAGGACGCAATGCCGGGCGGCGGCACCTCTTGGCTCAGATCATAGGAATCCACCATGGCCGCCTCTATATCCTGCATCGCACAAATATGACCAGACAGATTGCACCTTGCTGCATTGCACAATGCCGCAGACGGGTACATCTTCCGGTCCCGATGCAGGAGGTCGCGTGAAGCAAGGGTCAGGCATTCCAATATGGATTTTCCCGCTGCTGGCGGGAATCGGCGCTCTGGTATTGGTGTTCGGTGTCCTGATGGCGCTGGATGCGCGCCCGCAGCAAGCCCAGGGTGAGGTCATCTCCTCAGGGCGGGCAGATATTGGCGGGCCCTTCACACTGGTCGATCATACCGGCACCCTCGTCACCGAGGCGGATTTCGCCGGACGGCCCATGCTGATCTATTTCGGCTTTACCTATTGCCCGGATATCTGCCCGTTTTCCCTGCAGGTGATGGCAACCGCGCTCGACCTCTTGCCGGAAGACCGGCGCAATGAATTCCAGCCGGTGCTGATCACCGTGGACCCGGAGCGCGATACGCCGGAACAACTGGCACAATACGTCAGCAGCCCGGCGTTTCCGGACAATCTTGTCGGCTTGACCGGAACGCCGGAGCAGATCGCCGCCGTCGCCGGAGAATACCGGGTGATCTACCGCCGCGCGCTGGAACAAGGGGCGCCGGAAGAGACTTATACCATGGACCACACCTCGCTGATCTATCTGATGGACCGGCAGGGGAACTTCCACAGCGTTTTTGCCCATGGCACGCCGCCAGCACAGCTGGCTGAAGGGCTACAAGACTTCCTTGAGGAAAGGCCGCGATAATTCCTCGCAGCCATGAAAGGTGTTTCCATGCTCTATAGCATGATCGAGATCAGCAGGCTGGCGATAACGCCTTGGCGCGCCGCGGCAAATGCAACCCGGCGCACGCTGCGCGCACCATGGAATCCGGTGGGCGATACGCTGGCCGGGCGGACCACTGCTGCGGCGGCCGATCTGTTTGAATCCATGACCCGGCGCTATGGCAAACCCGGCTGGGCGCTGCCGACCACGGAGATTGACGGCAAGACCGTCGAGGTGACAACGGAAACTGTCTGGTCCTCGCCCTTCTGCAACCTCGTCCATTTCAGGCGTGAGAATGCGCCGTCCGGTCAGCCCAAAGTGCTGTTGGTAGCCCCGATGTCGGGCCATCACGCCACGCTGTTGCGCGGCACGGTAAAAACCTTCCTGCCGGATTCCGAAGTTTACATTACCGACTGGATTGACGCCTCCATGGTGCCGATCACGGACGGCCGGTTTGATCTCAATGATTTTGTCGATCACGTTGCCGACATGATCCGGGCCACCGGTGAGCGCGTTCATGTGGTTGCTGTTTGCCAGCCGGGCCCGCCCACGCTCGCGGCAATCGCAATGATGGCGGAAGACGAGGATCCGTTGCGCCCGGCCTCGATGACCTTCATGGGCTCGCCCATTGATGCGCGCCTGTCGCCGACAGTGCCGAACAAGCTGGCCGAGGAAAAACCCTTCGAATGGTTCGAAAATAATGCCATTCACACCGTGCCCACGCCCTATCCGGGTGCCATGCGCCGTGTCTATCCGGGCTTTCTGCAGCTCTCCGGCTTTATGCAGATGAACTGGGAGCGCCATGTCGATGCGCACTGGCAATTCTTCAACCATCTGGTCCAGGAAGACGGCGACAGTACTGACAAGCACCGTCAATTCTATGATGAATATCTCTCCGTCATGGACCTCACCGAGGAATTTTACCTGCAGACCATCAGGGAGATCTTCCAGGAGCACAAACTGCCGCGCGGCGAATTCGGCCATCGCGGCCGCATCATCGATCCATCCAAAATAACCGATATCGCGCTGATGACGGTCGAGGGCGAGAATGATGATATTTCCGGCATCGGCCAGACCCAGGCCGCGCATGATCTGTGCGCGAACATTCCCGAGGACATCCGGCTGGACTGGGTGCAGCCAAAAGTTGGCCATTACGGCGTTTTCAACGGCAGCCGGTTCGAAAATGAAATTGCTCCGCGCATGAAGAGGTTCATGAAAGACAAGGGCCGGAAGGCCTAACGCACCCGCTTTGCGAGCCGGGCAAACACGGCGCCACCCAGCGCGCCGCCAATCCCGAGGATCACCAAGCCCCAGAGATCGCGGCCCGAGCCGATCGGCGTGATGGTGGAGGCCAGCACGGCCTGATAGAAGACCTCGATGGCGTAAATCATCACCATGAGGGTGACAAAACCCGCAAGCACATAACCGAAGGCGCGCAAGCCACCGATGCGGTGCGACACAAGGCGCGCCACCGGGAAGGCGATAAGATAGCCGATGGCGGTCAGCAGGATCAGTGTCGGCGCAAAGCCGGTCAGGTCCGCCAGCGTTGCGGCCATCCGTGCCTCCAGCGGCATAACGGCTCCGGCATTGACCAGATATTGTAGCACGATTTGTGTCGACAGGATCGTCGTCGCGAGGCCGCCAATCACGACGGCGGCGAGGTAAGCGAGGGGGAGTCTGATCCAGCCGGGCATGTTCAAGTCCGTTTTGTGCGCTATTCTCAAATCTGACTGTAACCCGATAAAAGACAGGTGACACTATGTGGTTTCGTTCCGTTCTGATGGTTTTGATGCTCTCCCCTCCGGCACTGGCGCAGAACGAACTGCCCAACAGCGCCTTCGAGGGCGACATGGAGATTGTCGCCACCGGCCTGGTTCATCCCTGGGCGCTGGCCTTCCTGCCGGACGGTGATCTTCTGGTCACAGAGCGCGGGGGCCGCTTGCGGCTGATCACCGAAGACGGGCTTCAGGCTGACCCGGTTTCCGGCACACCGGAGCCCTATGTCGCCGGTCAGGGCGGGATGCTGGATGTGGTCCTGCACCCGGCGTTTGCAGAAAACAGCCTCGTCTATCTGACATATGCCACCGGCAATCGCCGGGCCAATCGTCTGGCGATTGCGCGCGGGCGCTATGCTGACGGTGCCTTGTCAGCGGTAGAGACGATTTTCGAAGCCAATATCACCAAGGATACGGATGCGCATTATGCCGGGCGGATGACCTTCCTGCCGGATGGCACTTTCATCGTTACCATCGGCGAAGGCTTTGATTATCGCGAGGCAGCCCAGGACCCCTCCAATCATCTCGGCACCACGGTGCGGCTGAATGCGGATGGCTCCATCCCGGAGGACAATCCGGAAATCGGAAACGGCGCGCCCGGCGTTTATTCCTGGGGTCACCGCAATGCCCAGGCCATTCTGTATGATGCAGAGACCGGGCGGATACTTTCACACGAACATGGCCCGCGCGGCGGAGATGAGGTCAATATCATTGAGCCCGGCGTCAATTATGGCTGGCCGATTGCGACGTTCGGCATTGATTATTCCGGGGCCATTATCAGCCCGTACGAGACCTATCCCGGCATGCGTGACCCGATCCTGGTATGGGACCCGTCCATCGCCCCGGCGGGGATGACGCTTTATCGCGGAGACATGTTTGCTGAATGGGAGGGCGATCTTCTGATTGCCACGCTGCAGCCAGGCAATGCGGACACCGTTTCAGGCCATATCCGTATTGTCGATCTCGATGAAAACGGCCTGCCACAGGGGCAGACCGTTATTCTCGGCGATCTCGGCGCGCGCATGCGGGATATCCGCACCGCGCCCGATGGCAGCCTCTATGTGCTGACCGATGCCAATGAGGGCTCGGTCATCCGCCTGTCGCGCTGAGCTATTCGGTCCCGGCTTCCTCCGCCGGAACGGAAGTGATGGAAATGCCCATCACGTCATAGTCCAGCGTGCCAGCTTCCGCCTGCGCAACAAGATCGGCAATACGGACCGGATTGTCCGGTGAAATCCGCACTTCGACCGTGCCGCCATTGGCGATGAAATTCGTCATCGCGGTTGAAAATTCCGTCAGCAGCGCCCGCGGGATTTCCGCCGGTGCCGCCATTGTGCCCATGGTGATCATGGCACCGGCCTGCATCCGCAATTGCTCCTTGGGCAAGCCCTGCATGGCAGACGCCGCGGTCAGGGCGCGGTCCAGAAGCGACAAATCCTCAAGCCGGAAGACGAAATTCCTGAGCACCAGCGGGTCCAGAAGGCTCATCACCTGCTCCGGACCGGGCTCATCCATCGTATAGCCCATCTGAAGGGCGGCGAGGGAATAGGCCATCAGCCCGGACATGTCACTTTCAGCCTCGACCCGGAAACCGTCCCGCATTTCGAAATAATTTGCGCCATCGGTATAGGCGCGGTCGGCTTCGCGCTCATAAACAGAGGCCCCTTCGGAGACAAATTCAAGCTGCTGATAACCCAGCATGCCCAGGCCCATCTGCATTTGCGCACCGAGCGGATAATTCGAGTCCGGGGCGATCACCAACGGTGTCATTTCGCTGACATACCGCACTTCACCCCCATCATCGTCGGCATTGGCGGTCAGGGAGTCGAGCGTCACGGTAATGCCGCCGATATTGGCGTTGAGACCGCGGATCGCGGCGCTGTCATAGGCATTCAGAGGATCGAAATCTTCCGGCATTTCCGGCATTTCGGCCATGATGTCCCCATTCGGTGTGTCGGAAGAAAAAGCCGAACCCATCATCGCGAATTGCGCCGCAAAGGGATAAGTGAGGCCTTCGCCAATTCCGTCGGCCGAGATTTCATCGACGCTGAAATTGATAATGCCGATCTCGTCATCCATGCCTTCAACGGCAAAGTCCAGCAATTCGAAACGGCCGATCGTGAACTCTGTCAGATCATCAATCGCCAGACGGCCAAGACGGGCCGTGAAACTGTTGCCGTCTTCAGTCCCGGCAATATTCACACCCTCGACGGCGAAGAGGCCATAGGTCCAGTCCCCTTCGTCAAATCCGTCGCCTTCCGCCGCCTCGCCGGAAAATCCATGAGCGAGGGTCGCAACGAGATCGGCACTGGGCTGCTCGATGACAAAGCCGTCAATCGCGCCGGTAAATTCCTCGTCATCCGCACCCAGCGTCATCGCATTGATGGCCAGCCGGTCGAAGATTACATTGCCATCGGCGTCAAACCGCGGCGAGGCCAGCGTCATGGATTCAGCGGTCATCGTATTGGTTGAGAATCCAGCACCGGCATCGGCGTCCTCTTCGTCTTCTTCTGCGCT
>PFFX01000026.1 GCA_002783385.1 Rhodobacterales bacterium CG15_BIG_FIL_POST_REV_8_21_14_020_59_13
GAGCCGCCTTCACATATACCAGCTGAAACTAGCCGCCGCGCTCCCGCACCGCAACCGCCAGAGCCGGGTCTCAACATTGTTTCCACGCCGATCGGCAATTTGCGGGATATTACGCTGCGGGCGCTGGACGCGCTGACCGGGGCTGACCGCATACTGGCCGAGGATACGCGCGTGGCCCGGAAGCTGTTGGATGCCTATGGGATAAGCGGGAAAATCTCGCCCTATCATGACCATAACGGAGCAAAGGCACGGCCTGAAATCCTTCAGGCACTGGCCGATGGCGAACGCGTCGTTTTGATCTCGGATGCCGGAACGCCACTGATATCGGACCCTGGTTACAAGCTGGTGCGGGAGGCGGTCGAGGCCGGACATCCGGTCCGGGCCTTGCCGGGTGCCTCGGCCTTGCTGACCGGGCTGGCCGCCGCAGGCCTGCCAAGCGATGCCTTTTTCTTTGCCGGCTTCCTGCCGCCCCGGACAGGGAGCCGCAAAAACCGGTTGAAGGAAATTGCCGCGATTCCCGGCACACTGATTTTTTATGAATCCGGGCCGCGTCTGGCGGCCAGCCTTGCCGATATTGCGACTATACTGGGCGAACGTGAGGCCGTAGTGGCACGGGAGCTGACCAAGAAATTCGAGGAATACCGGCGCGGGTCCGTCAGCGGGCTGGCGGGTTTTTATGCCGGTTCGGGCGCACCGCGGGGTGAAATCACGCTTTTGATCGGCCCCGGAAACGGCGGCAATGACGTCCAGATTGATGTTGATGCAGAATTGCGGGCGCTAATCCCCGCCCTTGGCGTCAAGGGCGCTGCGGCGAAAGTCGCTGAAGCCACCGGCCTCGGCAAGCGCGATCTCTATACCCGCGCGCAATCTCTGAAAGAGGGCGGCGGGTGACGGGCAAGCGCCAGAAGGCCGAGGCGCGTGGCCGCCGCGCCGAGAAATGGGCAGCGCTGTGGTTGATGCTGAAAGGATACCGCATTGCTGCCATGCGGGAGAAAACCCCTTCCGGCGAGCTCGATATCGTAGCCTGCAAGGACGGCGTTCTGGCCATAATCGAGGTCAAGGCCCGCGACACGCTGGAGGATGGCATCAACGCCCTGACCCGGCACCAGCAGCAGCGTATCATTCGCGGCGCGTCCAGCTTTACCGGCCGGCGGCGGCAATATGCCGGTCTGGCGATCCGCTATGATTTGATGGTGATCCGCGGCTGGCGTCTGCCGCATCATGTCCGTCAGGCCTTCTGGCCGGAGGGGCGGTCTGCATCGGACGTTAATTGAACCGAATCATTTGCGCGGATAGTCTTGCCCGCGGGGCTGCCCAATCTGGAGTATCGACGCATGATTTTCCGACTTATTCCCGTATTTCTGGCTCTGACGCTTTCGGCCTGCGCAGCGATGCAGGCCGAACGGTCCATTGGCCGTGATATTGACGATACCAATGCCTCCCTTTCCATCAAGGCGGCGATGACTCGTGCCGAAGGCTACGCGCTAGGCGGCGTGGATGTCGAAGTGACCGATGGAGTGGCTCTGCTGACGGGTACAGCCCCGCGCGAAGAGGACCGCCATTATGCGGAATGCCTCGCCTGGTCTGCTCTCGCCGTGCGTTCGGTGGAAAACGAAATTGTAGTCGGGAATGCCTCAACATTACGCGATGGGGCCCGTGATAGCTGGATTACCCAGCAAGTGCGCTCACGGCTTTTACGCGACCGGTCGGTGCGCAGCGTCAATTACAATGTCGAGGCTGAAAACGGCCGCGTCTTCCTGCTCGGCATTGCGCGGACACGCGGCGAGCTGGAACGCGCCGCGCAACATGCGTCCTTGGTGGATGGCGTAACAGACGTGGTTACGCTGGTGCGTGTGGCCGGTGAAGACACGGCTTCCGTGGCACGGGGACAGCGGCAGGCTGTGGCATGTGGCGGTGAAGCAATCCCGGCCCTCGACGCCCTGCCCTCCCTCAATCCGCCACAGGATGTTCGGTCAGCCCCCGTCACGCCTATAGATTAGTCAGGACAGACAATGAGCCTTCGCATTGCGGTTCAGATGGACCCGGTCTCCGGTGTCGACATTGACGGTGATACCAGTTTTGCCCTGATGGAAGCGGCACAGGCACGTGGTCACAAACTGTGGACCTATCAGCCGCAACACCTGTCGTGGGAGGCCGGGAAGGTGACGGCCCGTGCCCGGCCAGTGAAAGTCCAGCGCGTCAGGGAACAGCCGGCCATCGAAGCGGAGCGCGAGGCGCTGGATCTGGCGGAAGATGCCGATGTGGTCCTGATGCGTCAGGACCCGCCGTTTGACATGTCCTACATCACGGCCTGTCATATTCTTGAATATCTGAAAGGCCGGACGCTGGTTCTCAATGATCCGGAATGGGTGCGCTCGAGCCCGGAAAAAATCATTCCGCTGGATTTTCCGGATCTTATTCCGCCGACACTGATCTCCCGCGACCTTTCCGCGATCAAGGCGTTCCGGGCAGAGCACGGAGATATCATCCTGAAACCGCTTTATGGAAATGGCGGCGCCGGTGTCTTCCGGGTGAAGCCGGATGACAGCAATTTTTCGTCCATCGTCGAAATGTTTTTCGGCATCAACCGCGAGCCGATCATCGCCCAAGCCTTTCTGCCCAATGTCTCGGCCGGCGACCGGCGTGTGATCCTGATCGATGGTGATCCTGTGGGCGTCATCAACCGCGTGCCTCAACCGGGCGAAACCCGCTCCAACATGCATGTTGGCGGCCGAGCGGAAGCAGCTGACCTCAATCAAGCCGATCGGCATATCTGCGAGGTGATCGGACCGGTGTTGCGGCAGCGCGGCCTGGTACTGGTCGGGATTGATGTGATCGGCGACCGGCTGACCGAGATCAATGTTACGTCTCCCACAGGGGTCCAGGAGCTGAAGCGGTTTTCCGGCGTGGATGCGGCGTCACTGTTCTGGGACGCCGCCGAGCGGCGGTTGGGCAAATAAATCTGACGCAAGCTTGACTCGGGCCTGTCATTCGTTCTTATTATGTTCCTGTTTTGATCAGCACTGTTCCAGAAAATGGGGAAAGGTGTTGATATCACAAGGGCTTTCCCTTGCGGGACGCCCGGGCAGGGGATGAGGCATGGCGGCCAGCACCACGACGATTGCCTTTGAGGGCGCAAAAGCGCGGCGCGTGGATGTGCAGGCGCAATTTGCCGGCGGACAACCGGTTTTTGCCGTTGTCGGTCTTGCCGACAAAGCCGTGGCTGAAAGCCGGGAACGGGTGCGTGCCGCTTTTGCCGCCATCGGCTTGTCGCTGCCGCCCGGACGGGTAATCGTCAACCTCGCGCCCGCTGACCGGCCCAAGGAAGGGGCGCATTTCGACCTGCCGATTGCCCTTTGCCTGATGGCGGCGATGGACGTGATTCCACCGGACGCCGCCGCGGATCATCTCGCCATGGGTGAGTTGGGTCTGGATGGCTCCATCAACATGACACCAGGCGCTCTGCCCGCAGCGATGGCCGCCAGCCGCTTTGATCTCGGCTTTATCTGTCCAGAGGCTTGCGGGCCGGAAGCGGCCTGGGCCGGAGGGGAGCTCTCCATCCTTGCCCCGGCCTCGCTGATCCAGCTGGTTAATCACTTCAAGGGCCGTCAAATGCTGTCACGTCCGGTACCGGGCGACCTTGTCGACAGCCGGCCTGACCTCGACTTGCGCGATGTCAAAGGCCAGGAAAGCGCCAAGCGGGCTTTGGAGATTGCGGCAGCGGGCGGCCACAACCTGTTGATGACCGGGCCGCCAGGGTCCGGTAAATCGATGATGGCAGCGCGTCTGCCGGGCTTGCTTCCACCACTTTCCGCATCTGAATTGCTGGATGTATCGATGATCCAGTCCGTGGCTGGATTGCTGGAACGCGGGCGGCTGACCCGGTCGCGGCCCTTCCGGGCACCGCATCATTCAGCCTCGATGGCGGCCATGGTTGGCGGCGGTCAGAAAGCCAGGCCGGGCGAGGCCTCGCTGGCCCACCATGGCGTGCTATTCCTCGATGAATTGCCGGAATTTCATCCACAAGTACTCGACAGCCTGCGCCAGCCGCTGGAGACCGGCGAAATTGTCGTCGCCCGCGCCAATGCACATATCTCCTACCCCGCCGAGTTCCAGCTGATTGCGGCAATGAATCCCTGCCGCTGCGGCTGGGCCGGGGCCAATGGCGAAGCCTGCAAGCGGGGTCCGCGTTGTGCTTCCGATTATCAGGCGCGGGTTTCAGGCCCGATGATGGACCGCATTGATCTTCATGTCGAAGTGCCGCCAGTCACGCCGGCCGATCTCGCCCTGCCACCCCCCGTGGAAGGCACGGCAGAAGCCGCTGCCCGTGTGGCGCGGGCGCGGGAGGCGCAGGACCAACGCGGGCGGTTGAATGCCCGGTTGACGGCGGAATTGCTCGATCACGTGGCGGAGCCGGACCGCGGTGGGCAACAATTGATCAATCAGGCGGCCGAAGTGATGGGCCTGACGGCGCGGGGCTATCACCGCGTATTGCGCTGCGCCCGCACGATTGCCGACCTTGACGGATCAGACGGAGTGCGCCGCATCCATATTGCCGAGGCTTTGTCCTTGCGGCGGGCCGTACACAGCGCCGGCGCCCTGACGGCACCGGGCAGGAACCGCGTCTCCGCCGGTTAGCGTGGAAGCGCTTCTTTAACCCGTTCACGGCTAGTTTCTTTTACCATGACAGCGAACCCGCATAACGCGGCCTCCGAAGCCGCCGACGCCGCCCTGATTGCGCTGGATGCAACGGGCGAGATGGCCTTGCTGCGCGCCGCCGATGGCCGCGTCCGGTTTGTAAACCATGCTTTCCTGTCTGCCTTTGGCGGCAGACGGTCGGACTGGACGGGCCGCTGGTTTGCCGTTGCACCGGCCGGACCCGTGGATAAAGGCTCGCGCCGGTTCGAGGCGCTGATGCGCACGCGCACCGGCAATCGCTGGGTGGAGTGGGATGAGCGCCCGGTTGAGAGCGGCGGCTCGATCTCCATTGGCCGTGATGTCACCGATCAACGCGACGCAGATGCCGAGCGCCGCGAGGCCGAAGATGCGCGGACCCGGTTTTTTGCCTCTGTCACCCATGAGCTCCGCACACCTCTGGCCGGTGTCAAGGGGGTGGCCGACCTGCTCGCCACGACGGCCCTGCAACCCGATCAACGCGAATATGTGCGCGCCGTTGCCGACAGCGCCATGCACGGGCTTGGCCTCATTGATGAAATTCTCGATCTGTCGCGCCTTGAGGCCGGGCATCTCGATTTACGGCCCGAACCGGTCCGTCCGTCCGATCTGGTCCGGCATGCCGTCGAATTGCTGGCCCCCCGCGCCGCGGAAAAAGGGTTGTCGCTCGCCTGCGTCATTCGCGAATCGGCACCGGAAGAAGTGCTGGCGGATACGGCGCGCTTGCGCCAGATCCTGTTCAACCTGCTCGGCAATGCGGTGAAATTCACCTCCGAGGGCGGTGCATGGGTGGAATTATCCGGCGATATCGATAGCGAGGACCGGCCGCGCCTGATCATCACCGTGCGCGATACCGGCCCCGGCATAGAGGCGGGCGACCAGGCGCGGATTTTCGACCATTTCGAACGCGGCACAGGATCGGCCCAGTTGAAAGAAAACGGTGCCGGGCTGGGCCTTGCCATGGTGAAGAAGCTTGTAGAAGCGATGAATGGCGAAATCGGGCTCGAAAGCACGCCGGGCTACGGAGCGTCTTTCTGGGCGGCCCTTCCGGTTCCGATCCGCAAAGGCGTCCGGACTGACCGGCCACTGGCGGGTGAAAGCGTCATGATTGCATCACCCTGCCGGGTGACGCGCAATGCCCTGTCGGCGCAGATACTGGCGCTGGGTGGGAATGCCCGTACCCTGTCCAATCCCGGCCGCATGGCCTCGGCCCGGGGCATAACCGTATTGCTGGATGCAAAATGGGCGGACCGGGCGCAGGAATCGGGTGCCAAACGGACACTGATCCTGACCGATGCGGCCTCGAAAGACCGGATACGTGACAATCCGCCGCCGGGAGCGGATGGCTGGCTGGTGACGCCTGTTCGCCGTCAGAGCCTTGAGCGCTTTATCCGCGATAAAATGCCGGGTCAGGCCGGAGACACTAACCGGCTGGAAGGCGAGGGTTGGCCGCTGGCCGGCCTGCGCGTGCTGATCGCTGAAGACGATCCGGTCAATGGACTGATCGCCGAGCGGACCCTGATCCGTCTGGGGGCTCATCCCGAACGCGCCATGAATGGGCGCGAAGCGTTGGACCGGCTGAGGGCAGGCGGTCTGGATGCTGCGCTGATCGATCTGCGCATGCCGGAAATGGACGGGCCAGCCGTTGCCAGGGCGGCGCGCGATGCCGGCATCCAGATTCCGATGATCGCGCTGACGGCCAACACGTCCGAGGCCGACCGCCGCGCCTGCCTGGAAGCCGGGATGAACGCCTTCCTGACCAAACCGGTTGATCCGCAAACCCTGACCGGCACAGTGCTGAGCTTGTCCAAAGCGCAAAACCGCTTCAGGGTCGTTTCCGGCTAGATCGGAGGGGAGCGCGTAATGGCCAAGGTTTCCGCAGCGCCGCAGCAGCGGCTCGGCAAGCGTCAGCAAGGACTGAATTCCACAACACGGAAAGCAATTAGGGCTGATGGCTGAGGCTTCCGCAAGCAAGCGCACGGCGGTCTCGCTGCTCGGCAATATCGGCCGGGATCGTTCCCTGCTGGCCATGCTCCTGCTGGGGCTGGGAGCCGGGCTTCCTTATGCGATTCTCACCGGCACGCTGAATGCCTGGTTCACGGAAAATGATGTCGATGTCTCCACCATTGGCGTCCTGTCATGGATTGGATTGGCCTACGCCTTCAAATTTCTTTGGTCGCCCGCCCTTCACCGGTCTTCAGTTCCGGTCTTGGGGCGGCTTGGAAGCCGACGCGGCTGGATGCTTGTCTTTCAGACAATCATCATGATTTCGATGGCCACCATTGCGTTCGCCAGTCCTCAGAATCAACTCGCGCTCATTACGCTCATGGCATTTCTGGGTGTTGTGGCCTCTGCCTCGCAGGACATCGTGATTGATGCATGGCGGATCGAAGTCGCGCGGGATGATCGTCATCTCAACTCGCTGTCCGCAATCTATCAACTGGGATACCGTGTCGCCGGCTTTCTCGGCGGCTTTCTGGCGCTCATTCTTGCGGCCCGGATCGGCTGGTCTTTCACCTTCATCCTGCTTACTCTGATGATGTTGCTCGCGGTCGGTGGCGTTCTCATCGCCCAGGAATCGAAGATCACGGCGCAAGATGAGCCTGGCGTGCAACTGGGCGCAGGACTGCCGACACGCACACGGCGGGGAGCGCTTCTGATTGTCGTGGCGGGCTGGGGCTGGGCCCTGGTGTCACTGGGCGGATTCATGTACGCAACCGTGACTGCGGATACTCCTCCCAATGCCAGGGATTTTATCCGTTACACTGGACCCTGGATCGTCTTTTTCACGGTGATCCTCCCGGCTATAATTTCGGCAATTCTGCTCTGGCTTGAAGCACGGTCTGCCGCCCCTGTTAATATCGACAGCTCCGCCCTCGGGCGGGGCGCTGACACCCTCCACCGGTTCATTCTGGAGCCACTTATGGATATCGTCAGCCGACTGGGCTGGGCCGCGCCGCTGGTCTTGCTCCTTATCCTGTCCTATCGGTTTACAGACTTGGTCTGGGGGGCCTTTGCCTATCCTTTTTATCTGGGCACAAATTACGGTGCGATGGCGTATTCGCTTGATGATGTCGCGATCGCATCAAAATTCGTTGGCGTTATCATGGTCATCGCGGGTGTGGGGCTGGGCGGGCTGGCGCTCAAGGCATTTGGCCGCATGCCCTGTCTGATCGCAGGCGCTGTCATGGCCGCGGCGACCAATTTGTTGTTCTGGGATCTCACGACGGGCGCCGCCTATGTCGGCGGATTCCTCGAATTCACACAGCTCTACAACCTCTTCGCACTGTTTGGCATCGGTGAACGGCTGGCCTGGCTCGTCACCGCCATTGCGGGCGAAAACCTTGCTGTCGGCTTCGCCAGCGTCGTGTTCGTGGCCTACCTGTCAGCCATCGTGAATCCAAAATATGCAGCGGTTCAGTATGCCTTGCTGGCTTCACTCACCATGTTGGTTGGGACGTTGGGACGCGGTGCGCTTGGCGAGATCGTCGAGACCAATGGCTTCGCCTATGTGTTCATTCTGACGGCCTTGCTGGGCCTTGTGGCGGTCGCTGCCTCAATTGCCGAGGCAATCCGCGCACGCTTTGCCCCGAAAAAGGCAACAGCCGCTGAAGACCCGCCACCCGGAATTGCCTGAAGCCTATTCCGCCGCCTCGGCTTCCGCCGACAAATCATAGGCGGCAAGCGCGGCCAGCGTGGTGATTTCGGTTACCGGCGCGCCGAGGCGGGCGATCTGCACCGGGCGTTCAAAGCCGAGCAACATAGGGCCAAGCACGGTGGCCCCTGCACCCGCACCCATCAGCCGTGTGGCGATGGAGGCCGAGTGGATCGCCGGCATGACCAGCACGTTTGCCGCCCGTGTCAGACGTGAGAAGGGATAAAGCAGGCGGTGGGCGGGATCGAGCGCGACATCGGCAGCGAGCTCGCCTTCATATTCAAAATCAACGCCTCTCTCGTCCAGAATGCTGACCGCCGCTTGCAGTTTTTCGGAGCGCTGACCGGCGGGATTGCCGAAGGTCGAATAGGAAAGAAAGGCGACGCGCGGTTCAAACCCGAAGCGCCGCGCTGCGGCTGCGGCTTCGCAGGCAATATCGGCCAAGGCTGCAGAATCCGGAAATTCGGTGACATTGGTATCAGCGATGAAGAAGGTCTGGTTCTTGGCCAGAACGATGGACATGCCGATGACGCGCTCGCCCTCCGCCGGATCAAGCACACGTGAGACATCATTCAGCGCCGCATCATAATTGCGCGTCACGCCGGTGACCATGCCGTCAGCATCGCCCAGCTTCACCATGCAGGCGGAAAAGACATTGCGGTCATTATTGACCAGACGCTGGACGTCCCGCTTCAGATAGCCGACTCGTTGCAAACGTGAATAAAGAAAGGCCAAATAGTCGGAATTGCGTTCCGATAGCTGGGCATTGACGATGGTGAGGGCATCTTCCGGGACACCGACAAGACGCATATTGGCGCGCGTCTGTTTTTCGCGCCCCACCAGGATGGCCTCGCCCAGCTCCTGTGTCTGGAAAGCATAGGCAGCACGAATGACGGACGGTTCTTCACCTTCGGCAAAGACGATGCGCCTGCCCTTTCCCGCGACCGCGCCCTGGATACGCTGGAGCAGGGCGGCGGTCGGATCGAGCCGCCGGGCGAGGGATTTGCGGTACACCGCCATGTCCTCGATCGGACGCCGGGCAACGCCGGTATCCATCGCTGCTTGCGCCACATAGGGCGGTATGTAGGAAATCAGACGCGGATCAAAGGGCGAGGGAATGATGTAATTCTTGCCAAAACTGGGGCGCTGACCGTGATAGGCAGCGGCAACCTCGTCGGGCACGTCTTCCTTGGCCAGATTGGCGATCGCGCGGGCACAGGCGATTTTCATGTCTTCATTGATGGTCCGCGCGCGCACATCCAGTGCTCCACGGAAAATATAGGGAAAGCCAAGGACATTATTGACCTGATTGGGATAATCGGACCGGCCGGTAGCCATGATCGCATCCTTGCGGACCTTGTGGACGGCTTCCGGGCGGATTTCCGGCTCCGGATTGGCCATCGCGAAGATGATCGGATTCTTGGCCATGGATTTGACCATGTCTTCGTCAATCGCTCCGGCCACGGACAGGCCAATGAAGCAATCCGCGCCTTTCAGCGCTTCGGCCAGTGTGCGTGCCTTGGTCGGCGCGGCGTGGGCCGCTTTCCACTGATTCATGCCGTCTTCGCGGCCCTGATAGATAGGCCCGCGGGAATCACACAGAATGCAATGCTTGGCATTGACGCCCATGGCTTTGAGAAGTTCGAGCACGGCAATGCCGGCAGCACCGGCACCATTGACCACCACTTTGAGCTTTGAAATGTCCCGCTTGGTGATTTCACAGGCATTGATGATGCCCGCTGCGGCAATTATGGCGGTGCCATGCTGGTCATCATGAAAGACGGGAATATCCAGCCGTTCGCGCAGCTTTTGCTCGATGATGAAGCATTCCGGTCCCTTGATATCCTCCAGATTGATGCCGCCAAAAGTTTCGCCAAAACGCGCGACACATTCCACGAAAAGGTCCGGGTCGGTCTCGTCGACCTCGATATCCATACCGTCAATATCGGCAAAGCGTTTGAACAGAACCGCCTTGCCTTCCATCACCGGTTTGGAGGCCAGTGCGCCCAGATTTCCAAGCCCCAGAATCGCCGTGCCATTGGAGACCACAGCGACCATATTTCCCTTGGAGGTGTATTCGTAGACCAGGTCGGGATCAGCGGCGATCGCCTTGACCGGGGCGGCCACGCCCGGTGAATAGGCCAGAGACAGATCGCGCTGTGTGGCCATGGGCTTGGTCGGTTGAAGGGCAAGTTTTCCACGGGTAGGCTGGCTGTGGAATCGCAGCGCGTCTTCATCATCCACGGGGCTTGTGCGGTCTGACATCTCTCGTATTCCTGAGCAGGTCACGGAAAGGCTAAGTTCGAGCCTAACGCCGCCCGCGTCTGACGCAAGCGTCATGGCCGCTTGCAGAGCTCACGAATCCCGGCCAATTTCCCAGGCTTCATGACCGATCCCACACTCTCCGACCGCCAGTTTCCCAGCCCCGATGGCGCAACACCCATGATGGCGCAATTCCTCACCCTTCGGGAGGAAACGCCCAAGGACGCGCTGCTTTTCTACCGGATGGGAGATTTCTACGAACTCTTCTTTGACGATGCAAAACGGGCGTCAGAGGCACTCGACATTGCATTGACACAGAGAGGCCGGCACCAGGGCGAACCGATACCGATGTGCGGCGTTCCGGCAGCGACGGCGGAGGCCTATCTGGCGCGTCTGATCCGCGCCGGTTTCAAGGTTGCAGTGGGCGAGCAGCTCGAGGATCCGGCGGCCGCCAAGGCGCGTGGGTCCAAAACTGTTGAACGCGGTCTTGCGCGGATCGTGACGCCAGGCACGCTGACGGAAGATTCGCTCTTGGAAGCGAGAGCCTCCAACCGCATCGCTGCCTTTGCCCCGTCGCCTTCTGGCGGCATGGCCATCGCCTGGGCGGAAGTCTCTACCGGCGAGTTTGCCGTCAGCGCCGTGGACGAGACCGCAATCCCGGCAGAGCTGGGCGCACTCAATCCGGCGGAATTGCTGGTGCCGGAAGACTTCTTTGTGGCCGCCGGCACATGGATCGGGCGCGGACGGGTTACGCCCCTGACACGCGCCAAATTCGATGCAAGATCAGCCGTGCGGAGACTGAAGCAACGCTTTGGTGTGGATTCGCTGGACGCTTTTGGCGCTTTCTCGTCGGCAGAGACGGCGGCGCTCGGGGCCTTGCTTGATTATCTGGAGCTGGCGCAGGCCGGAGCCCCGGCGAAACTTTCCGCGCCCCGGCAGATCCGCAGTGGTGGCACCCTGCTGATTGACCCGGCGACGCGAGCCAGCCTTGAAATCGACCGGACATTATCGGGGCAACGAAAAGGCTCCCTGCTGGAAGCGATTGACGGGACGGTAACGGCCCCTGGTGCCCGGCTCCTGTCGGCACGGCTGAGCCGTCCCTCGACTGATGCCGCAGAGATCAATTCGCGGCTGGACCTGCTCACGCATTTTCTGGACTCACCAAACAGCACGGCGGTCCGGGACCGGCTGAAAGCCGCCGGTGATCCGGAACGCGCCCTGTCGCGCCTGATTCTGTCACGCGGCGGGCCGCGTGACCTGTCCGCTTTGCGGCGAACCCTGACAGAAGCGCAAAACCTGTCGGCCATTCTGGTGCCAGGGCCGGGACTGGATGTGCCTCAACGGCTGATGGAACTGGCAGAAGCCCTGAACATTCAAGCCTTTGAAGACCTGCGCGCGCTGGTTGCCGATCTGGACGCTGCGCTGGTGGAAGAGCCGGGACTTTTCGCCCGCGATGGCGGCTTTATCGCCGAAGGCTGGATTGCCGCGCTGGATGAAGCGCGGGCCTTGCGAGATGATTCCCGCAAGCTGATTGCGGGCCTGCAAAAAACCTATTCCGAGGCCACCGGCGTTTCCAATCTCAAGGTCAAACACAACAATGTGCTGGGCTATTTTGTGGAAGTCAGCGCACGGCAGGCCGATCCGCTGATGGCGCAGGATGATTTCATTCACCGCCAGACAATGGCAAATGCGATCCGTTTCACAACGACGGAACTGGCAGAACTGGAATCCAGGATTGCCGGGGCGGCCGGGCGGGCTCTGGCACTGGAGCTGGAAGCTTTTGCCGGTTTCCGGGACAGGGTGGAGAAAAATGCGGAGATTATCCGTATTATCGCCCGGGCGCTCGCGGAAGTCGATGTGGCCACGGCCAATGCCGAACTGGCGCGGCGCGCAAACTGGACGCGACCGGATTTGACAGAGGAGGCGGTGTTCGAAATTGAAAGCGGCCGTCACCCCGTGGTCGAAGCTGCGCTGAAACGCGATGGGGAAGCCGGGTTCACGCCCAATGACTGCCATATGGCAGGGGCAGGCAAATCCGGCGCCCGGCTCTTGCTGGTCACAGGGCCGAACATGGCCGGTAAATCCACCTATCTGCGGCAGAATGCGCTGATGATCATTCTGGCCCAGGCCGGGCTGTATGTGCCGGCAGCGCGGGCGCGGATCGGTATTGCCGACCGGCTGTTTTCACGGGTAGGCGCCGCCGACGATCTGGCCCGGGGTCGCTCAACTTTCATGAATGAAATGGTCGAAACCGCCGCCATACTCAATCAGGCCACGCCCCGCAGTTTTGTGATCCTTGATGAGGTCGGGCGTGGCACCTCGACCTATGACGGGCTGTCCATCGCCTGGGCTGCAGCGGAACACTTGCATGAGGTCAATACCTGCCGCGCTTTGTTCGCGACCCATTATCACGAAATGACCCGGCTGGCGGAGGATTTGCCGGCGGCTGGAAATCTGAGCCTCAAGGCGCGGGAATGGAAGGGCGAACTGGTCTTCCTGCACCAA
>PFFX01000119.1:0-5333 GCA_002783385.1 Rhodobacterales bacterium CG15_BIG_FIL_POST_REV_8_21_14_020_59_13
AACATGAATTCGAGAAATGGGCGATATCACTTGTTCCCAATGCACAACCCTGGAAGGGCGGCAAAAAAGGCGCGGACAGGGGCATTGATGGCGTCCTTTATGCCGGAAAGACTTCGGAGCGGTGTTTTATCTCTGTGAAGGGTGGCAAGAATATCGGTGTCGCTATGATCCGCGATCTGGTGGGTGTTCTCGACCGGGAAAAGGCCCCGATGGGCCTGTTCGTCACGCTTGAAGAACCGACCAAGCCGATGATCGCTGAGGCGGCTGCAGCCGGTCATTGGGAAATTGAAGGATTCGCGCCAGTGCCACGCGTGCAGATCGTGACGATTGAAGACCTGTTGACATCGGTTGCGCCGCCCATCCGCCTGCCATTGGCGCGGCACGACACATTCAAAAAGGCCAAGCCCGAAGTCCGCGAAAACGGGCAGAAAAGCCTCGATTTTTAGCCCCTGAACCGGCTTCCCGTGCGAAGCGGGACGTATGCCACCACGCTCTTCCTTCATGATACCGAGCCGGTGGAGGCCTGAGTTGAGGCTTTCCACATGTGTCCGGGCCTGCCGCGCCCACCGCGGATCACGACACAAGATAAAAGATAAAAGAACCGATATGGAGCGCGCGCAGGACATTCGCGACTGTATTCCGTGACGCCTCCGCTATACGCTATCCGCCGCAATCGCCGGTATTGATAACGCAGGAACATTGTGCGTTGGCGGATGCGGCAGATGTCTGCAGCTCGCATGAGGCGGCACAGCTTCGAGTCTCGCCGCGTGCTTCGCGATAATCGATGCGGGACGGGCACCAGGGCCGGTTTGTGGTGCAATTGGCTGAGGGCGCGCTGAACTGCATCGATCCGGACCTTAACGTGCAAACAGGTGTTCGCGGGGCCGGAAAAGTGGCGGTCACGCCCAGATGCGGCTCCGGTGTCTGGGGTGCCTGAATCTGGTTTGCCGGGGTTTGCCGCGAGGGGAGCTGCTGGCTGTTGGCAGGTGCGGCAGTCGAAACGGCGAGCACTGCCGCAGTGAAAACAAGCATGAGAATTCGGATCGGCATAATTGCCTCCCTTCTGGCACTCCGGCGGTGCGGCCCTGAGTGCGATGTCCCGGCGCGGTACAGATCAGGCTGCAAAAAACGTTTCAACGCAAGTGAAAACCCCTTACGCCTTGCGCTTGGTGGTCAATGCGTCTAGGTCCGCGGACCAGTTCTTCCAGCGAAAAGAGTACGCATGTCCGCCGACCAGACACTGCCTGAATGGGCCAAGAGGCGCACTTACGCCATTATCTCCCACCCGGACGCCGGCAAGACCACATTGACGGAAAACCTGCTTTTTGCTGCCGGGTCAATCCGGCTTGCCGGACAGGTGCGGGCGCGCGGCCAGAACCGGCGAACGCAGTCAGACTGGATGAAGATCGAGCAGGATCGCGGCATTTCGGTCTCCGCCTCGGTGATGACCTATGAACATCGCGGGCTGACCTTCAACCTGCTGGACACGCCAGGCCATGAGGATTTCTCCGAGGATACCTACCGGACGCTGACCGCTGCCGATAGCGCTATCATGGTGCTGGATGCGGCGCGCGGCGTGGAGCCACGGACGCTGAAGCTGGTAGAGGTTTGCCGCCTGCGCGACATTCCGATCCTGACTTTCATCAACAAGCTCGACCGGGAAGCGCTGGCCCCGGAAGAATTGCTGGACGATATCCAGGACAAGCTGGCGCTGGATACCGCGCCGATGCAATGGCCGGCGGCGTCGGGACGGCGCTTTGGCGGGGTGATGGATCTGGCTACGAATGAATTCATCCCCTTCCGGCCGGAGGAGGGCGAGATGTCCTCTGGCCAGCGTGTGCCGGCCGATCAGGCGGAAAAACTTCTCAGCCCGGATGTTTTCGCCGAATTGCAGGAAGGTACGGAGATGGCGCGCGAGCTGTGCCCGGATTTCAATCCGCAATCCTATCTTGAAGGGCATATGACGCCGGTCTATTTCGGGTCCGCCTTGCGGCGCTTCGGTGTCGTTGAATTGCTGGATGCGCTGGCGGACATCGCGCCGGGTCCACAGACCGAGAAAGCCATTGTCCGGAAGGTTGCGGGCGAAGTGACGCCAGACGGCAAGGAAGTTTCCGGCTTTGTGTTCAAGGTGCAGGCGAATATGGATCCGAACCACCGCGACCGTGTGGCCTTCCTGCGGCTTGCATCCGGCAAATTCAAACGCGGCATGAAGCTGAAAACCGACAAGGGCAAATCGCTGACGGTGTCCTCACCGATCATGTTTTTCGCCCAGGACCGTGAAATTGCGGATGAGGCCTTTGCGGGCGATGTCATCGGCATTCCCAATCACGGGCTTTTGCGAGTCGGCGACAGTCTGAGCGAAAGCGGGGACATCCTGTTTGCGGGCATTCCGAATTTCGCGCCGGAAATCCTGCGCCGTGCGAGATTGACAGATCCCTTGAAAGCCAAGCATCTGAAAAAAGCGCTGGAATCACTTGCCGAAGAAGGCGTGACCCAGCTTTTCCGCCCGGTCATAGGCGGTGATTTCATTGTCGGTGCAGTGGGCCAGCTGCAAATCGAGGTGATGGCCGAACGTGTGTCTGCTGAATACGGGCTGGATGTAACGTTTGAAGCGGCACCTTATGAAACCGCGCGCTGGATCAGCGGGTCTGATGCGGACATCGAAAAGTTTGCTGACCGTCATAAAAGCGCTATCGCCGAGGATATTGATGGCGACCCGGTTTTCCTTGCAAAATCGGCCTGGGAAGTCAGCTATTCTGAAGAAAAATGGCCGGATCTGAAATTCCTGCGAGCCAAGGAGCGAAACAGTTGAGTGCCTCATCCGGAACACTGATTGATACCACCATTGTCCAGGCAAACGAGTTCTGGGTGCTGGTCGTTGAGGTCTGGAATACGAGCTTTCTGGGAGCCAGCGTCGGGCAGGGGCTTCTGGCCATGGTAGCGGTCATTGCTGCGCTTTTCCTGAGAGGTATTATTTCGCGTGGCATAGTTTTCGCCATGCGGCGGCTCGTGCGCAAAACCAAGACCAAAATCGATGATGCCATTGTCGAGGCATTGTCCGGTCCGTTTCAACTGGTGCCGGTCATTTTCGGACTGTTCATCGCGACCACCATACTCGGATTGGGCGGACCGGAATCAGTCGGCTCACGGTTGGTCCAGGCAATGGTGGCGATCACGCTTTTCTGGGCATTGCACAATGCGGTGACGCCGGTAGCGCGCAGCCTTGACTTTATCACGCAGGCCCTGACTCCCGTGATGGTCGACTGGATGACAAAGGCGCTTCAAATCCTGTTCATCATTGTCGGTGCAGCGGCGGTTCTGGAAATCTGGTCCATTCCGGTCGGGCCGATCATTGCAGGGCTCGGCCTGTTCGGCGTTGCCGTCGGCTTGGGGGCTCAGGATTTGTTCAAGAATCTGATTGCCGGCGTTCTGATCCTGACCGAGCGCCGGTTTCTTCCTGGCGACTGGGTGCAGGTGGATGGCGTGGTGGAAGGCACGGTCGAGAAAATCAATTTCCGGTCGACGGTTGTGCGCCGCTTCGACAAGGGGCCGGTCTATGTGCCCAATTCAAAACTGTCGGACAATGCGGTAACCAATTTCTCGCGGATGACGCACCGCCGGATCAGCTGGGCGATCGGGGTCGAATACAAGACGAGTACCGAGCAGCTCGCCTATATCCGTGACAAGACACTGGAATACATTCTGAATCATCCGGAATTTGCCAAACCCCCGGAAGTGACCACCTTCATGCGGGTGGATGCTTTCGGACCGTCCTCTATCGACTTCAAGCTCTATGCCTTCACCCTCACCACCAACTGGACCGAATGGCTCCGGATCAAGGAAGATCTGGCGTTCGAGTTGAAGAGGATTGTTGGAGATGCTGGAACCAGCTTCGCCTTCCCGTCGCAGACCATCTATGTCGATGATGGATCGGAAGTCTTCCTGCCACCGGAGCAAAAATCCGCTCCGGCTCAGCTCCAGCAGCCTGAAAACCCCGGCGGCGCAAACTGAGTCTCAGGCGGCGGCGTTCTTGCGCATCGACATGAACCGCATGGCGCGCTGAGCCTCGCGTTCCGAGAGCTCGTCATAGATGCGGCCATATTCCCGCGCATCGCGGAGCGCGTCACCTTTGCCGGCATTACGCATCACACACAGGGTCACAAACAGCGTCCGGTCTATACCGCCCGACTTGCAGAGCAGGCAGAGTGGATCAATTCCGGGGCCTTCAAGCGCACGTTTTGCTGTGCCGAGATCGGTATCGGTCATGACTGCCAGACCGGCAGCACAGCGCATGATCTGGCCTTCGCGCAGCAGGCGGACGAGCAGTGCGCCATCAAGCTGACGGCGCAGTTTCATCGCATTGACGTAGCGTCTGGCATCATCGGCATCCTTGTCGTTCGACAGGCGGGATTCCAGCCGCGCGTGAGAGGCATCAATCGCCTGCTGCAATTCCTCCGGATCAACACCGTCGAATTTCTGCAAAATCCGGTCGCGCAGCCGGGCTTCGACTACGGTCAGCAAATCATTCAGGAGATCGGTCGGTGTTTCCTGACGCGCAACCAGCGGCGCATGAAGATCCGGATTGGTTTCCGCGCGCCCGGTGATGTTTTCAAAAGCGGTGCGCGAAAGTTTCGCGCCGGTGTTTTTCACCAGCGAGACGACCGTTTCGTCATCGCCGCGGCGGACAATCGTATCGGAGACCGCCTCGGATAGGGTCTTGCGCGTGGTCAGAAGTTTCAGGTGCGATTGTCCGGTACTTTCCGCGATGGCAACCAGATCGTCTTCGGAAAGCGCATTGGATTTTCTGAGAATGGGCGCTGCAACATCGATCACATCGCGTGCCAGCTGCATGATCAGGCCATGTGGCGCATCCGGGCTATCCGCAAATCGTTCGGCCAGTTCAGCGCGGGCATCCTCAGCGGTGTCTTCGGCCAGCTTCGAGAGCACACCATCATACTGGGAGAGTTCGCTGGACCCTTGTTGGGGAATATCATCAAAAAACAGATCCGTGACCTCCCGCAAAAGCTCACGCCGTCTTTCGCTGGATTTCTCCCGTGCGAGGTCAACGAGTTTGTGAAGATTGGAGTGAACCGCCATACCGCCCGCCAAAACCTGTCTTTCGGCCATCATTCTTTCAATCGGTAAAGAAATGATGGGCGTTTGTGTTTAACGCGGCGCTCTTGTGCAGGATTGCAGTGACGAACATCAAACCTCCGGGAACGGGGAGCAAACCCTATGACCAATGAAACGCAATCAGGCTGGCGCGCCCGGCTGGTCAGGTTTCCGGAAACGCCGTTCTTTCCCAATTTTATCACCGGCCGGATCCTGATTAA
>PFFX01000119.1:5349-12742 GCA_002783385.1 Rhodobacterales bacterium CG15_BIG_FIL_POST_REV_8_21_14_020_59_13
CCGGGGACCTATCCGGCCGCGCTGCAGGCCTTGGGTCCGGAGATGATGCGCTAGGGAATGGCCGTGGCCTCGGCTTCAAACGCATTCAGCAATTCGGAATAAAAGGCGGCGAGTTCTTCTTCATGCGCGGAGCGTTCCCGCGGTGCCGGTGCCGCCAGTTGACGGGCAGGAAGACCGTCATGGGCGGCGATCATGAAGTCACGCCAGATACGGGCCGGCAGGCCGCCTCCGGTGACATTATTGGCCGGCGTATCATCATCATTCCCGACCCAGACACCGGCGACATAATCTGCCGAATACCCCAGAAACCAGGCGTCGCGGAAAGACTGGCTGGTTCCGGTTTTCCCGGCGGTTGGCCGGTCCGGCAGGCGCGCTGCCATACCGGTTCCGGAAAGAATGATGTCCTGCATCATCGTCGAAAGGGTCAGGGCATCGGCTGCCTCGACGACCTGTTCCGGCTCGGAAGGGACGTGCTCCCAGAGGATGTCGCCGCGGGAATTGGTGACCCGCTCAAGCAGCCAGGCAGGGTGGCGTTCACCGGAATTGGCGATGGTGGAATAGGCGGCTGTCAGCTCCAGAAGGGTAACTTCGACCGCGCCAAGCGAGAGGGCGGGCAGGGCAGGCAGTTCGGTTTCGATGCCGAGACGGCCGGCCATATCGACAACGGTTTCCGGTCCTATTTCATCAATGATCTGGGCAGACACCGTATTGATGGACCGCCGCAGCGCCTCCTGTAAGGTGACACGGCCGCGATAGGTGCCGCCGAAATTCTGTGGCTGCCAGCCTTCCAGATCAATCGGCTCGTCATAATAGATGCTGAAGGGCGAGGCGCCTTCCTCGATCGCTGCAAGATAGACGATGGGCTTGAAGGCCGAGCCGGGCTGGCGGCGCGCCTGGGCCGCGCGATTATACTGGGACGCCAGATAATCCCGGCCGCCGACCATGGCGCGGACGGACCCCGCCGGCGTCATCGCCAATAGCGCGGCTTCGCCGGCACCTTGCGCCTCGCTTTCCTCGTCCATGCGCGTGGTCAGGCTGCGGTGCGCAGCTTCCTGCAAAGCGGGATCAATTGTCACCTGGATTATGACATCGGCGGGCAGCATGCCCAGTTCGGTTTCGGCGCGCTGGACGGCGTAATCGAAGATGAAACCGAAGACGGCCGGATCGCGATAGGTTTCAGGTTCCGGTTCAATCGGGGTGGCAGGATTGGCCTCGGCTATGGCGCGCTCTCCGGCGGTGATGAATCCGGCGTCTTCCATTGCCGCAAGCACGATAGCGGCGCGTTCTCTTGCGGCGGACAGATTGCTGGTCGGATCAAGGCGGCTGGGCGCTTTGGGCAGGGCGGCCAGCATGGCGGCTTCGGCACGGGTCAGTTCAGCGGCAGATTTCTGGAAATAACGTCTCGCGGCGGCTTCAATACCGTAGGCCCGCGCACCGAAATAGATTCGGTTGAGGTAAAGCTGCAGGATCTCGTCTTTTGACAGGCGGCGCTCCAATTGCCAGGCCAGCCGCATTTCCTGGATTTTTCGCCGCATCGAGCGTTGGGGAGTCAGGACGAGATTCTTGACCAGCTGCATGGTGATGGTCGAACCGCCCTGAATTGTGGCACCGGCCCGCAGATTGGTGAAGACGGCGCGCGCCGTACCCCGCAGATCGACGCCGGAATGGTCATAGAAGCGCCGGTCTTCAATGGCAATGAAAGCCTGCAAGACGTGATCGGGCAAGTCATCCAGCTCGACTGGTGCGCCATAGAGCGGGCCGCGTACATCAATCACCGCGCCATTCATGTCCAGCAGGGTTATGCTGTTTTCACGGCGTGTATCCGCAAGGACGGACAGATTTTCCGGTAGGGCCGGCATGTCTGAAAACGCCCATCTCCAGAACAGGCCGCCAAGGATGCCGGCGATGATGACAATTGCCGCAAAGCCCGCTGTCACGCCCCATGCAAGCCGTTCGCGTTTGCGGCGTTTTTCCTCTAGAAGGTCGGCTCTGAAAGCAGTCATCCGGATTTCCCCTGCCGGGTATCAGCCCGCACAAAGTGGCAAGGTTTAGGCGCATATGTCCAACGCTCCCTTCTGGAAAGTGAAATCACTGAAAGAGATGAGCGAGGGCGAGTGGGAATCGCTCTGCGACGGGTGCGGCAAGTGCTGTCTGGTCCAGCTTGAGGATGAGGATGGGGACCGCGTTCTCACCTCGCTGTCCTGCAAGCTCTTTGATGGCGCCACGGGCAAATGCCGCGATTATGCCAACCGCTCGTCGCGGGTGCCCGATTGCGTGCGGCTGACGCCGGACAATGTCGGGCAGCTGGCCTGGATGCCAAAAACCTGTGCCTACCGGCTGATTCATGAGGGCCGCGATCTGCCGGACTGGCATCCGCTGGTGGCGGGTGATCCGCAATCAACCTTCAAAGCCAATATGTCGGTACGCGGTCAGGTGACGAGCGAAATGCGGGTGGATGATGCCGATTATGAAGCCTTCATCCGCGACTGGCCGGGGGAAAGCGGGGACAAGTAGGTCACTATCCTCACGGTTCGATCCGGATAACATCATTAAATCAGATCGCTTGCACTTTTTTCGTCAAAACGATCCGGAGCGCGCGGTGACCGGGCTATAAACCGGCATGGTCGGAGAAATGAGGGCAAGGCGGAGGGACCGCGCTGACTGGGAAGTCCTGACCCGGCAGTATGAAGCGGGCGCGAGCGTTGCGGCGCTTGTGGCGTCAACCGGGCTCAGCTCCTCGCGTATCCGCCACAAGATTGCGGAATGCCGGCGGGATGATGCGGCCAGTCGGGCTCATTATCATCGCGAGGCGATCTACCGTGAACTGATCCGGGCCGAATTCGAATTACTGAATGGCAGCCTCGAGTCCGCGGTCAAGCGGATGCGGGCGCTGAACATGCTCATGACACTGGAAAAAGAACTGAAGCGGGCCGCTGAACCGGAAAGCGCGCCTGTGGCGGAGGCCGGGGATATTGTGGACATCAGGGCCGAACTGGAACGCCGATTTGATCGTCTCCGGGCCGCCAGAGATGCAAAGGCTATTACTGGACCTTCTGACGGAAACACGGATGACGGAGCTCGATCATGACTGGCCGTTCTGGGCGCACTCCGGACAATTGCCGCCCGATGGTGGCTGGAATATCTGGCTCTTCATGGGCGGGCGCGGCGCGGGCAAGACGCGCGCCGGGGCGGAATGGATCAGAGCCCGGATCGAGAGCGGCTGCCGGCGCATCGGACTGGTCGCCCCCACGCTGAATGATGCCCGCGAAGTGATGATTGGCGGACCGTCCGGTCTGGCAAATATCGGCCCGCCGGATCACCGCCCACGCTTCGAGAGTTCGCGCCGGCGGCTGATCTGGCCCAACGGCGCGGAAGGCTATGTCTTCTCTGCCGAAGACCCGGACAGTTTGCGCGGACCGCAATTCGACACCGCATGGGCCGATGAATTTGCCGCCTGGAGCTATCCGCAGGCGACGCTGGATACGCTGCGCATGGGGCTGCGTTTGGGGACCGAGCCGCGCCTGGTGATCACCACGACGCCGCGGCCCATTCCGGCGCTGAAAGCGCTGACCGGGCAGGCGGATGTGGCGATCACCCATACGCCAACACGGGAGAATGCGGGCAATCTGGCCGCCGGTTTCGTGGCCGCCATGCAGGCAAGTTATGGCGGGTCGCTGCTGGGCCGGCAGGAGCTGGACGGGATACTGATCGAAGACCCGGAGGGTGCCCTCTGGACCCGCAAGGATATCGAAAACGCCTGCGGCGGCGAGACCGCCGACCCGCACCGGATCATTGTCGCGGTTGACCCTCCCGCGACCGGACAGGTCCATGCGGATGAATGCGGCATCATCGTTGCGGGCGCGTCGGGCGAAGGCAGGGATCGAACAGCCATCATACTGGCCGATCGCTCCTTCGGCCCGGCCAAACCCTCGGCCTGGGCGGAGGCCGTCGCGGCGGCCTTTGACGGATTTGAAGCCGATTGTGTCGTCGCCGAGGCCAATCAGGGCGGCGATATGGTGGGTGCGGTGCTGAAAGCCGCGCGGCCCGGTCTGCCGGTCAGGCTGGTGCATGCCAGCCGCGGCAAGCGGATACGGGCTGAACCTGTGGCGGCGCTCTATTCGGCGGGCCGGGTGAAACATGCCGGACGCTTTACGGCTCTGGAAGACCAGATGTGTGCTTTCGGCGCGCCGGCCTCACGTCTCAAAAGCCCGGACCGCGTGGATGCGCTGGTCTGGGCGGTGAGTGAGTTACTGTTGAACCGGCCGGGCCTGCCCCGGCTGCGGCATCTATAAAGGACGGCAAAATGCTGAACCAGCTGGCCCGGACATTCGGGCTGACCACAAAATCGTCTGCAGCAAAGCCCCTGATTGCCCTGTCCTTCGGGATGCGGGCGGCGTGGCCGGCGCGCGATTATGCCTCGCTGTCGAAGGAAGGGTTTGCGCGAAATCCGGTGGTGCATCGCTGTGTCCGGCTGATTGCGGAAGCGGCGGCTTCGACACCGCTGAAGATGCAGACTGGTGGCGGGGCGGCGCATCCCCTGTCACACCTGCTGGAGCAGGCCAATCCGGACCAGAGTTTCACTGAATTGCTGGAGGCGCATTACGGCTTTCTGCAGATTTCCGGCAATGCCTATCTGGAGCTGGCGGCGCTGGATGACCGCCCGCGCGAGCTGTTCACGCTGCGTCCGGACCGGATGCGGGTTCTGCCCGGAAAACGCGGCTGGCCGGATGGCTGGGAGTATTCGGCCAATGGCCACAAGGTCATCTTCACCCGGGACCGGGCCAGCGGGCGCTCACCCATCCTCCATATGCGGTTGTTTCACCCGTCCGATGATCATTATGGCCTCAGCCCGCTGGAAGCAGCGGCGGCCTCTGCGGATGTCCACAATGCGGGCGGGGCCTGGGCCAAGGGATTGCTGGACAATGCGGCGCGGCCCTCCGGTGCGCTGATCTTCAATACCGGGGAAGGCGCGAACCTGACCGATGACCAGTTTGACCGGCTGAAGGCGGAACTGTCTGACGCCTATACCGGCCCGGCCAATGCGGGACGGCCGATGCTGCTGGAGGGCGGGCTCGACTGGAAGCCGATGGCGCTGTCGCCCGCCGACATGGATTTCATCGATGCAAGACGCGAGGCCGCGCGGGAGATTGCCCTGGCCTTTGGCGTGCCGCCTCTGCTGCTGGGCCTGCCGGGGGACAATACCTATGCCAATTACAAGGAAGCCAATCTGGCCTTCTGGCGGCAGACGGTGTTGCCGCTGGTGCGCAAGACGGCGCGGGCCCTGACCGGCTGGCTGTCGCCGTGGAGCGAAACGCCGCTCGAGATCGCGGCTGATACATCTGCCATTCCGGCACTCTCCACGGAGCGCGCCGCCGACTGGGTCCGGATCAGCGCGGCGGACTTCCTGACACCGGACGAAAAGCGCCGATTGCTCGGCCTTCCGGAGGCAACATGACCGGCTGGCGATTGGAAAAATCGGTGACGCTGGGCGTTGTCTTTGCGCTCGCGATGCAGACCGGAGGCGCGCTGATCTGGGCAGGAGCCGCCGGAGAGCGTCTCAACCGTCTGGAAGCCGAGGCCGAGTTGCACGAAGCGGCGAGTGAACGCCTGGCGCGGCTGGAAGAACAGATCGGACAGGCGCGCGAAGCCCTGAGCCGCATCGAACGGCGTCTGGACGACTGACGTCACCTCAATTCTGGAGACAGTGATGGACGATTTCACCGCAGCGGGCGAGCTGCTGCGCATTGAAGGCTATGCGAGCCTTTTCGGGCTGGCTGATCTCAACCGGGATATCGTCCGGCGCGGAGCCTTCACAAACGGCTTGCAGCGGCGTGGCTTCAAGGGCGTGCGCATGCTGTTCCAGCATGATGCCGGCGAACCGGTCGGTGTGTGGGAGGAGATCCGCGAGGACGGGCAGGGTCTGTTCGTTCGCGGCCGGGTGCTGATGGCCGGACCGCGCGGGCGGGCGGCGGCAGAGCTGATCCGTCAGGGCGCGGTGGACGGACTGTCCATCGGCTTTAGGACCGAGCGCTTTGCCCCGCGTAGCGGCGGCGGACGCGAACTCATTCAACTGGATTTGTGGGAGGTCTCGATCGTGACCTTCCCGATGTTGCCGCAGGCGCGTCTTCGCGTCGCGGCGCCCGCGGCCATTGCCGCATAACCATCGTCAATCAAGAGGATTTACATGACGAAGGAAACCAAGATGGCGGCGCCGTCAGCGGAAACCCGCGCGGCGCTGAGCGAAGTATTGTGCGCGTTCGAGGCCTTCAAGGACGCCAATGACCGGCGCCTGGACGAGATCGAGGCGAAGTCTGCGGCGGACCCATTGCTGGACGAGAAGATCTCACGGATTGATACCGCATTGATCCGCGCTCAGGACCGGCTCGACCGGCTGGCTCTGGAGGCCTCGCGTCCGGGGCTGGACAGCAAGGGCGCTGACGAAATGAATGCCGCCTGGGCCGGCTATATGCGGACCGGTGAGACATCGGCGCTGATCGAGGGCAAATCGCTTTCGGCCGGAACGGGGTCCGATGGTGGTTATGTGGCCCCGGCGGAAACCGAGGCGCTGATCGACCGGTTGCTGACATCGGCCTCGCCGATCCGGGCGATTGCCAGCGTCAAGCAGACCACGGCGCACACCTTCAAGAAACCGGTCAGTCTGGGCGGTGCGGCGACGGGCTGGGTGTCGGAAACCGCGGCGCGTCCGGAAACGGACAGCCCGACGCTGGACCTCCTCGATTTCCCGACGGCCGAGCTCTACGCCATGCCGGCGGCGACCAGCCAGCTTCTGGATGATGCGCTCGCCGATATCGATCAATGGCTGGCGGAAGAGGTCCAGGATGTCTTCGCAGCGCAGGAAAGTGATGCCTTCATCAATGGCAATGGCACCAACAAGCCGAAAGGCTTCCTCGCCTATACCAAGACGGCAGATGCCTCGGCGGTGTGGGGCGAGATCGGCTATGTCGCCACCGGCGTGGACGGGGATTTCGCCGCCAGTGATCCGGCCGATGATCTGATTGATCTTATCTATGCGCCGAAACCGGGCTATCGCGCCGCGGGCCGTTTCGTGATGAACCGGCGCACAGTCTCGGCGGTGCGCAAGTTCAAGGATTCGAATGGCGATTATATCTGGCAGCCTTCGCTGACCGAAGGCGGGCAGGCGACGCTGCTGGGCTATCCGGTGACGGAAGCCGAGGACATGCCGGATATCGGATCGGACAGTTTCGCAATTGCCTTTGGTGATTTCCGCCGCGGCTATCTGGTGGTGGACCGCCAGGGCCTGCAGGTCTTGCGCGACCCGTATTCCGCCAAGCCTTACGTCCTGTTCTACACGACCAAGCGTGTTGGCGGCGGGGTGCAGGATTTCAACGCCATCAAGCTGTTGAAATTCGGG
>PFFX01000107.1 GCA_002783385.1 Rhodobacterales bacterium CG15_BIG_FIL_POST_REV_8_21_14_020_59_13
AATGGTTTTCCGCAATACCGCGTTCGACACGCTCTTCGGCCTCGAACGGCAAATGCTGGATAACCGCCCCGGCCATGGCGAAATGCTGGACCGGCTGCGCGAAGCCCGGAAAATCCCGGAACAGGCGGACTATGCCAGCTGGAAAAAAGCCGAGCTTTCCCGCTATGACGATGCGCCGGATGCGGAAATTCCCGATGAGTTGTGGACTCTCCCGGATGGACGGACGCTGCGCGTGGCGCGCCAACGCAATCCGTTGGGCGGCCTGCTCATGGTGTTCGAGGACAAGACCGACGAACTCGCTTTACGCTCACGTTATAATACGCTGATCAATGTGCAGCGCGCGACGCTGGACAAGCTGCACGAGGCCGTGGCGGTGTTCGGCTCTGACGGACGCTTGCGCCTGCACAATTCCGAATTCGAGCGGTTGTGGAATCTGGAAGCGGTGGAACTCGACGGGCAGCCGGAGCTGGAAATCGTTGCCGAAAAATGTTCGGCCCTGTTCGATAATCCCGGCGTGTGGGCGGACATGAAAGCCCGTGTCGCCGATCCCAGCCCGGAAGCGCGCCGCCATGTCACTGGGGAGATGGCGCGCGAGGACGGCAAGGTGCTGGTCTGGCTGTCGCGCCCGCTGCCGGATGGCGCGACACTGATTGCCTGGCAGGATGTGACTGACAGCCGACGTATTGAAGAGGCGCTGCGCGAACGCGCAGAAGCGCTGGAGGCGTCTGAACGCATCAAGGGCGAGTTTGTTGAACATGTCAGCTATCAACTGCGGACCCCGCTGACCACGATTACCGGTTATGCCGACATGATCCTGCAAGGCATTGCCGGAGAGCTGAGCGATCAGCAGAAGAATTATCTCGGCTATGTGCGTTCGGCAGCTGACGAACTGGAGAAAATGGTGACCGACATTCTTGATGTCGCCGCCATTGATGCCGGTCAGCTGGAACTGGATCCCGCCGATGTCGATCTCAAAGCGCTGGCCTCGGATGCCGTCGAGCTCCTGGCCTCAAAAGCCGAACATGCCGGCATCCGTCTGGCTGTGAATGCGCCCTCGGGTGACGCAGTGATTACCGGCGATGCCAAAAGGCTGCGTCAGATCACCGTCAACCTCTTGTCGAATGCGCTGAACCACACACCGCGCAATGGACGCATAACATTGACTGTGAAGTGTGAGGAAGACGGCGCGACCATCGCCGTGGCCGATACCGGCGAAGGGATTTCAGCCGACCGCCAGGCCCGGGTGTTTGAACGCTTCGAGCGCGGACAGCGCGGCGGAGCCGGCCTCGGTCTTGCCCTGGTCAAGGAAATTGTCGAAATGCATGGTGGCTGGGTCGATCTTGTCTCCGCGCCGGAAGAAGGCACGACGGTGGTTTGCCACCTGCCCGTCATCGTCAAAGTCGCCAATGCACCGGAACTGGACCTGACCGGGCTGTTGCGTCCCACCGGACAGAAAGCCGCCGCGGACGGCTAGAGCGGAAGGCTAGCCCTGATATTCCGGCATACGGACGATGAGACCATCGAGCGCGGCCGAAACCTTGATCTGACAGGACAGGCGTGAATTGGGCTGCACATCATTGGCAAAATCAAGCATGGAATCCTCGACGCCGGATTTTTCACCGGTCTTGTCCGTCCACGCCTCGTCGACATAGACATGACAGGTCGCACAGGCGCAAGCCCCTCCGCAATCGGCATCAATGCCCGGCACCATATTGCGGATCGCGCCTTCCATGACCGTCAGGCCATCGGCCACCTCGATCTCGTGTTTCGTGCCGTCGTGCTCGATATAGGTGATTTTCGCCATGATCCGTCTCCTCAAGCCGGAGGCGAATTGGCGGCTCGCGCACGGAAAGTCAAGTTGAGGGTGCTTGCCCGGCGCGCCGCGCTTCACTAATCGGGGGATATCATGATCAAGCCTTTATCCTTTGCCCTGCCCAATACCGCCGCAACCGGAGCCCTTGGCGCGCGGCTGGGTGCGGTGTTGCAGCCGGGGGATATTGTTCTGCTGCATGGCGATCTGGGCATGGGCAAGACGACACTGGCGCGCGGGATGATTGCTGCCCTGTGCGGGGTCAGTGACGCCCCCAGCCCGACCTATACACTGATCCAGTCCTATGAGACGCAGAGCGGCTTCTGGCTCTTTCATGCCGATCTTTACCGGATTGAGGCAGAAGGTGAGCTGGAGGAGCTGGGGCTGGACGATGCTTTTGATGGCGCGATCTGCCTGATTGAATGGCCAGACCGGCTGGGGCGCTATCTGCCGCGCCGCCGGCTTGATCTACATCTCAAGCAGGACGGGGCGCAGAGAATCGCCCAGATTTATCCCGTTGGAGACTGGGGAGGCCGGCTGGCCAATGTCTGACCGAGAGATCAAAATTTCCACTTTTCTGGCGGCGGCGGGCTGGGGCAAGGCCCGCCAGCAGGCGTTTCCGGGTGATGCCTCGACTCGCAGCTACCGGCGGCTTTTCCGAGGCGCTGAAACCGCTGTGCTGATGAATGCCCCGGTGCAGGCGGAAGCACCGGCCTGTCCGCCGGATGCGACGCCCGAAATCCGCGAGCAACTCGGATATAATGCACTGGCGCGGCTGGCCGGACCAAATCTGGCGGCCTTCGCCGGTCTCACCGAGGAATTGACGGCGCGGGGTTTTTCGGCCCCGCACATTCTTGCCGCCGACTTGCCGGGCGGGCTCTTGCTGCTGGAGGATCTGGGCGATGATCTCTTTGCGCGGGTCATCCCTGCCGGGGCCGACGAGGCAGCGCTTTACCGGCATGGCGTCGAGTCATTGGCGGCAATCTACCGGTCGAGTTTTCCGGCCCATCTTCGCCACCATGGCGGCGAATGGCATGTCCTCGATTTTGATGCTCCGGCGCTTCTGGCAGAGACGGACCTCTTCCTCGACTGGCTTGTCACGCGGCATCTGGGCCGCGCTATATCTTCCGCTGACCGGGAAAACTGGCGGGCGGTCTGGAAGGCTGCCTTTCCGGCTCTGACAACCGAAGCGGCCGGACTGGCACTGCGCGATTATCATGCCGAAAACCTGCTGTGGCTGCCGGATCGCACGGGGCCCGCCCGCATCGGTCTGATTGATTATCAGGACGCGCTGTTTGTGCATCCTGCCTATGATCTGGTATCCCTGCTGGAGGATGCGCGCCGCGATGTGCCGCCGGAGCTCGCACAGGCGATGAAGGCACATTTCCTGAAGGCTGCACATATCTCCGATGCCGCAGCGTTTGATGCCGCCTATGCCGTGCTGGGGGCGCAACGCAATGCCAAAATCCTCGGTATTTTCGTGCGGCTGGCGATCCGCGACGGCAAACCGAAATATCTCGGCCTTTTGCCGCGTGTGGCGCGACACTTCCTCACAGATATCTCTCATCCCGCCCTTTCAGAGGTGCGCGCACTGATCCATGATCTGGCACCTGAACTGAAAGAATTGGCGGGCAGATGATCGAGATAGACACCGGCATGGCCTTGGCTGCAGGGCTGGGAACGCGGATGCTCCCGCTAACCCTGACAAGACCGAAAGCGCTGGTGGAGGTCAAGAACAAAGCCCTGCTGGACCATGTGCTGGACCGCTTTGGCGCCGCAGGGGTTTCGCAGGCGGTTGTCAATATCCACCATTTTGCGGACATGATGCGTGATCATCTGACCGCGAGGACCAGGACGCCGCAAGTCCGGATTTCCGATGAAAGCGAACAGGTGCTGGAAACCGGCGGCGGGCTGGTCAAGGCCCGGGCGATGCTGGGCAGCAAGCCGGTCTTCGTCTCCAATATCGACGCCATCTGGCAGGACGGGAATATTCCAGAGCTGGACCGGCTGAAGGCAGGCTGGAATGGCGGGCATATGGATGCGCTTCTCCTGCTGGCGCGACGCGGGCAGACGCTGGGCTATGGCGGGGCCGGTGATTTCTTTCTGGAAACGGATGGCCGGGTCCGCCGCCGGGGGGATGACAAGGCGGCACCCTTCGTCTTTGCCGGTACACAGATCCTCAATCCGGCAGTGCTGGAGGGGTATCCTGAAGAGCCGTTTTCACTCAATCGCATCTGGGATAATCTGCTGGCCCGGGGCCGTGTTCATGGGCTGGTGATGGAGGCGTTCTGGATGCATGCCGGGGATCCGGGCGCGCGGGAGGCCGCCGAGGCGCGGTTCGCATGAGCCGGATTTTCGCCCCACCCGCTCCACGCGTCTTCACCACGCCGCCACAGACGGATTTCCTGAAATTGCTGGCGGAGACGCTGAAAGCGGAATTCGGAGAGACGCCGGAATCGCTGGCCCGCGTGACCATTCTGACACCGACCCGGCGTGCGGGGCGGGCGCTCGCCGCCGCTTTTGCCGGCCTGGAGGATGGTGCACGGGCGACCCTCCTGCCGCTGATCCGACCGATTGGCGACGTCGATGCAGATGATCCCCCATTCGAACCCGGCGAGCTGGCCACAATCGCACCGCCCGCCATCAATCCGGTCCGCCGCACATTCGAGCTGGCCCGGTTGATCCTTGCCAAGGATGAAGCACAGGGAGGATCCATGGCCACGGCCGGGGCCATTGCGCTGGCCGGTCCACTAAGCCAGTTGATCGACGATATCTGGACCGAGGAGACCGGCGATGTCTCCGCTCTGGGGGAAACCATCAGGACGTTGCTGCCGGAGCATTTGAAAGAATCCGCCGACTTTATCTCCATCGTCATGGCCGCCTGGCCTTTGCGCCTGGCCGAGCTGGGCATGAGCGATCCGGCTCAGAGACGGTCGGCCTTGCTCTCCGCCCTTGCTGACCGCTGGCGCGAGACCCCGCCGCCGGGGCCCGTGATTGCCGCCGGCTCAACCGGCTCCATTCCGGCCGCCGCGGATCTGATGGCGGCGATTGCGCATTTGCCGAAAGGCGCGGTCGTCCTGCCAGGCCTCGACCGCGATATGGATGACAAGGCGTGGGCGGCGCTGGAAGACGATGATCAACATCCGCAGCAGGCCATGCAGGCCTTCCTGAAGAAAGTCGACCTACAACGCAGCAAAGTCGAAAACTGGCCCGGATATGCCGCAGGGCAACAGGGTGCGGCGCGGCAGCGCATCCTGGCCGAAGCCTTGAGGCCCGCCGAAGAAACCAGCGACTGGCTCTCACGCATCGACGAGATTGAAAGCGGCTGGGGCAAAGGTTTCCTGGATACAGGCTTTTCCGGGCTCTCCATTCTGGAAGCCCCGACAGCGGAAGTCGAAGCGCGGGCCATCGCTCTGGCGGTACGTGAAACGCTGGAGACGCCGGGCAAGACCGCCATGGTGGTCACGCCGGACCGGGGCATTGCCGACCGCGTGCTCGCAGCCATGCGTGGCTATGGCGTGGCGCTGGACGATTCTGCCGGACGCCCCCTGTCTCAAACGCCTGCAGGCAGTTTCCTGCGCCTGATACTGGATGCCGCCGCCGATCCTGGTGCGACCCAGACACTGGCAGCACTTTGGGCGTCCCCGTTTTTTGCGCTCGGTCTGTCGCGCAGCACTGCCAGACAGCGGTTTGACGTCATTGATATTGCCTTGCGCGGGGCCCGGCCCGGACGCTCTTTCGCGGCGGTCTGCGGCCGTCTGGAGACCGCCGGTGACAAAGCCCTGATGACCAATCTGACCGGGCATCTGATGAGTCTGACAGGCGCCGCAAGGCCCGTTGCCGACTGGGCGCGCCTGCAGGCAGAAACCGGGGAAGCTCTGGCGGCAGATGATACGCGTCCTGGGGCTGACCGCCTGTGGATCCATGAGGATGGTGAGGCGGCGGCGGTGCTGATCCGCGAATTAATCACCGAATCCGATATGCTGCCGGATCTGACGCTTGGTGATTATGCCGAACTCTTTGATACGCTGGCCCGGTCCCGGCCCGTGCGGCCGCGTGGCGAGGTGCATCCGCGCCTGCGCCTGCTGGGCCCGATCGAGGCACGGCTCTTGTCAGCCGATCGCGTCATTCTGGCGGGTTTGAATGAAGGTGTCTGGCCTGCCGGGCTGGGTATTGATCCGTGGATGTCGCGCGGCATGCGCGCGGAAGCGGGTCTGCCGCCGCGTGAAAAGCGGTTGGGGCTTGCCGCGCATGATTTTGCGCAACTGGCGTGCGCGCCAGAAGCCATACTCACTCGCGCTGAAAAACAGGATGGCGCGCCAACCGTCGCCTCGCGCTGGCTATGGCGTCTGAAGACTCTGGCCAGAGGCGCGCTTGGCGAGGGCGCAAAACAGGCGCTGTCGCCGGAAACCGATTATCTCGCCCTCGCAATGGCGCTAGATCATACGCCCGATCCCGGACCGGTTTTCGAACCGCGTCCCTGTCCGCCGGGTGCGGTGCGTCCGACATCGCTGTCGGTGACGGAAATCCGCAACTGGATCCGGGATCCCTACACGATTTATGCGCGGCGCATACTGGGGCTGCGTCCGCTGGACGATCTTGACCAGATTGCCCTGCTGTCCACGCGCGGAACCGCCATTCACAAGGCGTTCGAGCTGTTTCTCAGGGATATTGGCCCCGGCCCGCTGCCCGAGAGCGCATTGCATGATCTGATGAAGCACGGACGGGATGCCGCGATCGAAGCCGGGATGGATGAGGCCGAGCTGGTACCCGACATGATCCGCTTCGAGCGCCTGGCCCGGTGGTTCCTCAATTGGGAGGGCGCGCGGCGCGCAAAGGATATACGGCCTGCCGGGCTGGAGAAACGGGCTGAATGGCAAGTGGCCGGGACCGACTTCACCCTGCGGGGCAAGGCGGATCGACTGGATGATCGCCCCGACAACCGGATCGATATTCTTGACTACAAGACAGGCCGCACGCCGTCGAAAACCGCAACCGCGGCCGGGTTTGAACCGCAGACACCGCTGGAGGCGGCCATGCTGCGCGACGGCGCGTTTGACGGCATCGATCCGACCGAGCCGGGTGACCTTCTCTATATCAAGCTGTCAGGCGGGCGCGACGCTGGCAGCGAAGTGAAGATCAATGATGGTGGGAAGGATGCGAAATCCACTGACGAATTTGTGTTCCAGTACGAGGCGATCCTGCGGCGCCTGATCGAACGATATGGCAAGGAGAGCACGCCTTATCTGGCGCAGGTTTTCCCGCAGTTTGAAAATGAATGGGGCGATTATGACCGGCTCAGCCGCCGGGTGGAATGGTCATCAGCCGAAGATAAAGATGGAGGCCCGGCATGACCCCCGCCATCCGGCACGCCACCGAACAGCAGACGCTGGCGGCACGGCCTGATCACCACATTCATGTTGAAGCCAATGCCGGATCGGGCAAGACGCGGGTTCTGGTCAACCGTGTGGCACGGTTGCTGCTGACCGGATCCGCGCCGGACAAGATTCTCTGCCTGACCTACACCAAGGCCGCCGCAGGAGAGATGAAAACCCGGCTGTTTGATACGCTCGGCGACTGGTCCATAGCCAATGACAAGACGCTGCGGGGCAAGCTGAACACACTCTATAATGACGAGGCGCGCGATTATTCCGCCGATGATCTGGCAGAAGCCCGCCGTCTATTCGCCCGCGCGCTGGAAACACCGGGCGGCCTCGCGGTGCAGACCATTCACGCTTTCTGTCAGTCACTGCTGCAGCGCTTTCCTCTGGAGGCCGGCCTGCCGCCCGGCTTTGATATCGCAGATGACGCTGATAATCGCGCCATCGCCGCCGACGCACGGCGAGGCCTGTTTCTGGCAGCGCAAACCGATGCGCGGCTGCATCAGGCGCTGGAGACACTGTTAGCGCGGGGCGTGGACAGTTTTGATCTGATTGTCCGTCTGGCCGCCGGAAAGCGCCTTGAGTTCTCGCGCCTGTTGTTGGAGCAAGGCGAAGACGGGCTGCGGTCTGCCTTGCGGGCCGAGTTGGGGCTGTCAGATACTGAAACTGCTGCCGGGCTGACCGAAAGCGGTTGGATGGAGGCCCCGCATGAGGCGTTGCGGTCAGCGGCCGCAACACTGGCGGCGGGCGGAAAAACCGATAACGCAGCGGCCACGGCCATTCTTGCGGCGCTGGCCGCGCAAGATCCTGCCAGCGCACTGGAACTGATTTTACCGGTATATTTCACCCAGAAAGGCGAGTTGCGGAGGAGTTTTGCGACCAAACCGATCCGGGAGGCCCATCCCGCTATCGACGCACTGCTGACCTCGGAAGCGACAAGGCTGGCGGGTCTTTGCCTGCGCATCGCCGCTGCCGAGACCGCTGAGGCCTCGGAAGCGGCCACCTGTATCAGCGCTGAGTATATCCGGCGCTATGAGGCCGGGCTGCGCGCCCGGCGGCGGCTGGATTATGCCGATCTCATCGCTTTTGCAGTGAAATTGCTGGAGGATTCCGGGGCACGCGACTGGGTGCGCTACAAACTGGATGCAGGGATTGATCATGTTCTGGTCGATGAAGCGCAGGACAATGCCCCCGAACAATGGCTGGTGATCGGCGCGCTTGTGGAGGAGTATTTCTCCGGTACGGGTATCGCGCACGCCGCGCCCAAGACGGTGTTTACTGTCGGCGATGAAAAGCAGTCCATCTATTCCTTCCAGGGCGCGGAACCGAGACAGTTTCTGGCCTGGGGGGCACGCGTCCGCCGTGAAGCCAACGCCGCCAAACAGAAGTTCGAGACCCCGTCTTTGTCGGTCTCCTTCCGCTCATCGCCCATTATTCTGTCAGCGGTTGACCAAGCGTTTGAACCCGAGCGCCTGCTGGGAGAAAGAAAAACCATTGCCTCTGCGCCAGAGACAAAATTCCTGCCGCCAGAGGCTGACGCTGCAGATGTCACCAGCACGGCGTATATGCCCTCGCAGGAAGCCTTCGAGCGCTATCAGCCGCATCAGGCCGCCTTTGCTGACCGGCCCGGCCTTGTTGAATTATGGCCCGCCCTTCCGCGGGAGAAGAAAGCCGGGCACCCTGAGCCGACAGAGCCCGTTGACCGGGAGAGCCAGGCCAGCCCCAGTCACAGGCTGGCCGGCCTGGTGGCCTTAGAAATCCGCCGGATTCTTGATGATGGTGATGCGGTCCATGACAATGATGCGGGCGGGAAGCGGGCCGCCGAGCCGAAGGATATTCTGGTGCTCGTGGCCAAGCGCGGCGGCTTTTTCCGCGAACTGATCCGGCGGCTGAAACAACTGGCGGTTCCGGTCGCCGGGGCCGATCGCATGGTGCTGACCGGGGAGCTGGCGGTTCAGGACCTGATCAATCTGGCGGAGATCGCGCTCAATCCGCTGGATGATCTTAAACTGGCCGAGTTTCTGAAAACGCCTTTCTTCGACCCCGCCAGTGCGCCACCGCCCGTCGATGAAGACGTTCTGTTCAGACTGGCTTATGGGCGTAAAGGCACACTCTGGCAGGCTTTGCGGGACAGTGATGATCCGGCACTGGGCGAAGCCCGCGAGGCCCTGATGCGCGCGCGCAACCGGATCGAGACAGCCGGGGTTTATGGTTTCTTCGCCGATTTCCTGAACGAAGGCTCGGCCACCGGCGAAACACGGCAGAAGCGCCTGTTTGCCCGGCTGGGCGAGGAGGCGCGTGACCCGGTGGAGGAATTTCTCGCCCGCGCCATTGCTTTCGAGCAGCAGAATACGTCATCCCTGCGCGGCTTCATCGCCGATCTGAAGGCCGGTGAAGGCCAGATCAAGCGCGAAATGGACAAGGGCCGCGGCGAGGTGCGGGTGATGACCGTCCATGGCGCAAAAGGCCTGGAAGCACCTATTGTCATTTTGCCCGACACCACTCAGAAGCCGCAAGCGCGGGCGGATCGCAGCCTCTACTTCACCCCTGATTACGGGATTGTCTGGGGTCCGGGCGGATTGATCCGGCCAGAGATTATCGAGCGCCTGAGTGAATCGGATACAGCCAGTGCCGATGGGGAAAGCGCCCGCCTGCTGTATGTCGCCCTGACGCGCGCCAGTGACCGCCTTCTGGTCTGTGGCTGGAAGCGCTTTACTGCGCCGGGACGGATTGACCCCAGAAGCTGGTACGAGCGTCTGGAGACATTATGGGATGGTGAAGGCTGGATTGAGTTCGACAGCCCCGTCTTGGACGAGGATGGCAATGCCCTGGCCGGCAAACGGTCGGGCAAGTTGCCAGACAAGCTGGGCAAACCTGTCAAATCCTTGATCTCCCTTGCCCTGCCAGACTGGGCGTTGCGGCTGGCACCTGAAGAAAGCGGCAAGGCGCGGATGGTGGCCCCATCCCATCTCGCTGATGGCCTTGAAAGTCCGGTATTATCGCCCTTGTCGGATGAGACAGGCCGCCGCTTCCGGCGCGGATCCCTGATCCATAAATTGCTGGAAACCCTGCCTGATCTTGATGCCGGGCGGCGCGAGGAATCGGCGCGGGCCTATCTGGCGGCGCAAACCGATCTTGATGAAGCGCAACGCGATCAGATCACAATGGAGACACTCGCGGTGTTGAGCCATCCCGAATTTGCGCCGCTGTTCGGGCCCGGCAGCCTGGCCGAGGTATCGCTCACCGGGACCGCGCCCGGCTTACCGGACGGCGTCATCCTGAACGGCCAGGTCGACCGGCTCGTGATCACCGATCACGAAGTTCTGATCGTGGACTATAAAACCAACCGCCCACCCCCCACAGATGCGGCGGATGTACCACGCCTCTACCTGGCCCAGATGGCCGCCTACCAGGCGCTCTTACAGGCGATTCACCCGGACAAGACGGTGCGCTGTGTGCTGGTCTGGACTGATGGTCCGCGGCTGATGGAACTGGACGATGACGCGATGGTAAAAGCGCTCGTTTCAGGTGTGAACGCTTGACGCGGCAAGCGGCAATTCCTAGGTCACGGCGGAACGGATCTCATTTTTCGGGATTCGCCAATCAAGAGGAGAGTTGCGATGTCGACCATAGCGGTCAGCGATGACTCGTTTGAAAACGACGTTCTGAAAGCCGACAAGCCCATCCTGGTGGACTTCTGGGCAGAGTGGTGCGGTCCGTGCAAGCAGATCGGCCCGGCGCTGGAAGAGCTCGCCGCGGACATGTCGGACGACATCACAATTGCCAAGGTCAATATTGACGATAATCCGATGACACCGGGCAAATACGGCGTGCGCGGTATCCCGACTTTGATGATTTTCCGCAATGGCGAAGTCGCTTCGACCAAGATCGGTGCGATGGCCAAGACCAAGATCGAGGAATGGATCAAGGAAACGCTGGTTACCGCCGCGGTCTGATCCGGCTTTCCATAAACGTGAGAAGGGGCTCGCCAATTGGCGGGCTCTTTTTCCTTTACCCACTCGTTGTATGCGGTGTCACGCCGGAATTGAGGCCCAGCACTTCACCGGCGAGATAGAGCGAGCCGCAGATCAGGATGCGCGGGGCGGGATTGTCGCGGATGGCATCGGCAATGGCGGAGAAGAGATCCGCATTGGCTTCGGCCACCAGGCCGGCACTGCGGGCGGCGGCCACGATGTCTGCCGGGCTTTGCGAGCCGCCACGTCCACCGGAAAAGCTGATCGCCTGCACGCGGCGGGCAAGGCCGGCGAAATGCGCCAGATAGCCCGCAGCATCCTTGTTGGGAGAAAAGGCGCAGATCAGCATCAGCGGACGGGGGGCACGGGCCTCGAGATCGGCGAGGGCGCGTGCGAGCGCCTGACCGGCGGCTTCATTGTGTCCGCCATCGAGCCAGACTTCGGCACCGCCGGCAGCATCGACGACCCGGCCGGAGGTGAGGCGTTGAAGTCGGGCAGGCCAGACGGCGTGTTCCAGTCCCTTGCGCACTGCGGGTTCGTCATATCCGGCAGCGCGGGCAGCTGCCACGGCGATGCCGGCATTGATGATCTGGTGCTCACCCGCCAGCGCCGGGCGCGGTAGATCCCACAACAGGTTTTCTTCTTCATAGACCAGCCGGTCATGTTCGGACCAGGCGCGGTAGTCGCGGCCCCAAAGGTGCAAGGGCGCACCAATGGCATGGCCGATGGCGGAAATCCGGTCCTCGGCCTCGGTCTTTTGCGGGCCGATAATGGCGGGCGCGCCTTTCTTCAGGATACCCGCCTTCTCACCGGCAATCCCGGCAATGTAAGAGCCGAGGAATTCAGCATGATCGAGACTGACCGGGGTGATGACGCTGACCTGAGGCCGGCCGATGACATTGGTAGCATCAAAGCGCCCGCCGAGGCCGACTTCAAGGATCAGACGATCGGCGGGGGTTTCAGAAAAGAGCAGAAAAGCAGCGGCAGTGGTGATCTCGAAGAAGGTGATGGGCGCGCCGTCATTCGCGGCTTCACAGCGCGCGAAAGTATCAATCAGACGGACATCATCGACCACCCGCCCCGCCAGCACGATGCGTTCGTTGAAACGTACCAGATGCGGTGAGGTATAGACATGGACGCGCTCGCCCGCCGCTTTGGCAATCGCCGTCAGATAGGCGCAGACCGAGCCCTTGCCATTGGTTCCGGCGACATGGATGACAGGCGGCAATTTCAGGTGCGGATTGCCGAGCCTTTCCAGCAGGGCTTCGAGGCGGCCCAGAGACAGGTCGATCTTCTTTGGGTGAAGAGAGGCCAGCCGGTCGAGAACCGGCTGAAGCGTGTCAGCCGCCGGCATGGTCAGCTGGCGGGGTGTTGCGTTTGATGGCCGGGACTTTCGAGCCGCCGCGCTTCATCAGCGTGCGCAGCATG
>PFFX01000108.1 GCA_002783385.1 Rhodobacterales bacterium CG15_BIG_FIL_POST_REV_8_21_14_020_59_13
ATCCAATCCTCCCCTTCCGGAAGGACCATCAAGAATCCTGTTCGCAATCACAGACAAATATTCATATGCGATTCCCCTGCCTTCGAAGGGGAGAGGGTGAGCGCGTCAGCGCGAGGGTGAGGGGTTGGCTCCCGACCCGCTAGCCATTCATCAACAAAACGCCTATATCCCTGCCCGCTATGAAAGACGCACTCTATTCCAGCGGGATTCTCCGTCTCGCTGCGGAGATTCCGCACATCGGACGGCTCGACCGCGCTGATGGATCTGCGCGCCGTGTCTCCCGCCTGTGCGGCTCGGCGGTGGAGGTCGACGTGCGGCTGGAAAAGGACCGCATCGCCGATATCGGCCTCGAGGTGAAAGCCTGCGCGCTGGGTCAGGCCTCGGCCTCGGTTCTGAGCGCCAATGCCATAGGTGCCTCCATCGACGAAATTCGCGAAGCCCGCGATGTTCTGGCCGCCATGTTGAAGGGCGGACCCGCGCCTGAAGGCCGCTTTGCCGCTCTTTGCGAACTGGAAAACGCCCGCGATTATCCCGCCCGCCATGCCTCCATAAGGCTGGCGTTCGAGGCTGCCGCAGAGGCGTGTGAGACCGCGCTGACCGCCACCGCAACCAGCTAGGGCCGGTGGCGTCTGCTCCGCCAGCAGACATTTCCTGCCGGTCCGGAATTCCCGAACCCAGCCAAATCACATACACAACCGGCCAGCGGGCATGTCCCGCCGGTATTCAGGATCAATCAGGCCGATGAGTGAATCGTCGTTCAAACCTTTCAGCGCAATACTGATTGCGGCCGTGCGCGTCTATCAATGGACGCTCTCGCCGGTTTTCTATGCGTTGGGTGTGCGCTGCCGTCATGAGCCGACCTGTTCGGCCTATGGGGTCGATTGCGTGCGCCATCAGGGCGCGTGGCGGGCCATCTGGCTGACACTGGGACGCATCGCCCGATGCCGCCCGGGCGGCAGTCACGGCTATGATCCGGCACCGGAAAAGCAGACGAATGTGCCCTGGTGGGCGGTTCACCGCTTTCGCCTTCCGCACGAAGCGGCTAGGAAGCCTTCCAACGGCCGGTCCGAACAACAGGACGAAGAGACATGATCAATGTAACGCTGCCCGATGGGGCTGTCCGGGAGCTTCCCGACGGCGCCAGCCCGATGGACCTCGCGGAGGGCATATCCAAATCGCTGGCCAAGAAGGCCGTCATCGCAAAGGTCGATGGTCAGGAATGGGATCTGACGCGGCCCCTGAACGGGGACGCCAGGGTCGAACTGGTCACCCGTGACCAGCCTGAAGCGCTGGACGTGATCCGCCACGATGCGGCGCACATTCTGGCGCAGGCGGTGCAGGAGCTGTTCCCTGGTACGCAGGTCACGATTGGCCCGGCGATCGAGGACGGCTTCTATTACGACTTTGCCCGCGGCGAACCTTTCTCGACGGAGGATTTCGAAGCCATCGAAAAGCGCATGGCCGAGATTGTCGACCGTGACCTGCCTTTCGTGCGCGAGGTCTGGGACCGCGATGACGCGATTGCCCATTTCGAGCGCATTGGCGAAAAGTACAAGGCCGAACTGATCCGCGACCTGCCGGAGAACGAAGTCATCACCATCTACCGTCAGGGCGACTGGATCGATCTCTGCCGCGGGCCGCACCTGCCCTCGACGGGCAAGATCGGCAAATCCTTCAAGCTGATGAAGGTGGCCGGTGCCTATTGGCGCGGCGATCACCGCAATGCCATGCTGCAGCGCATCTACGGCACGGCCTGGGCAGACGACAAACAGCTTAACGCTCATCTGATGCGCCTTGAAGAAGCCGAAAAACGCGATCACCGCCGCGTTGGCCGGGCCATGGACCTCTTCCACATGCAGGAAGAGGCCCGCGGTCAGGTCTTCTGGCATGACAAGGGCTGGACGCTCTATCGTACGCTGGAAAACTACATGCGCCGCCGGCTCGAGGCCGCGAATTATGAGGAGGTCAGAACGCCCTCCCTCATTGATCGCGCGCTTTGGGAAAAATCCGGGCACTGGGAAAAATTCCGCGAGAATATGTTCACCGCCCAGACGGAGGATGGTGAAGTTCTCGCGCTCAAGCCGATGAACTGCCCGGCCCACGTCCAGATTTTCCGCTCCGGTCAGAAATCCTACCGGGACCTGCCGCTTCGCATGGCGGAATTCGGATCGTGTTCGCGCTATGAACCTTCTGGCGCGTTGCACGGCCTGATGCGGGTGCGCGGTTTCGTGCAGGATGACGCCCATATATTTTGTCTGGAAAACCAGATCGAAAGCGAAACGGCCTCCTTCATCGAATTGTTGACCTCGGTCTATGCCGATCTCGGCTTCGAGGATTTCATTATCAAATTCTCCGACCGGCCAGAGGTTCGCTCTGGCTCCGACGAGACGTGGGACAAGGCCGAAAAGGCCCTAATGGAAGCCACGAAGGCTGCCGGTGTCGAAATGATCCTCAATCCGGGCGAGGGGGCATTTTATGGTCCCAAGCTGGAATTTGTTCTCCGCGATGCCATTGGCCGTGACTGGCAATGCGGCACGCTGCAGGTCGATTTCGTCCTGCCCGAGCGTCTGGATGCGGAATTCGTCGGCGAGGACAATGACAAGCATCGCCCGGTCATGTTGCACCGGGCGATTCTCGGCTCCTTTGAACGCTTTATCGGCATTCTCATCGAGAATTATGCCGGCAAATTCCCGCTCTGGCTGGCCCCGTTGCAGGTCGTCGTCGCGACGATCACTTCCGAAGCCGATGGCTATGGCGAGGAAGTCGCGGCCACACTGCGCAAGGCCGGACTGCGGGTGAAGACCGACTTCCGCAACGAGAAGATCAATTACAAGGTCCGCGAACACTCCGTCGGAAAGGTGCCGGTGATCGCCGTTGTCGGCATGAAGGAAGCGGAAAACCGTCAGGTCGCGCTCCGCTTCCTCGGTGAAGGCAACAAGCAGCAGGAAATCCTCGGTCTTGACGATGCCGTAAAGCAACTCGCAGAAAGTGCCACACCGCCCGACCTGAAACGCATCTAGGGTATCATCGCGATGACCGCTCGTCCGGATAAAGGCCAGACAAGGCCCGGAATAACAGCGGTCATCGTGATGTTTTTCGCCGGTGTGGCCGCCATCGCCGGAGGCCTGCCGCTTCCGCCTTTTGTGGCACTTGGCGGCCTGATCGCCTTGCCGTGGAAGCAAATCCTGCGCCTTCGCAAGGACATACCCTGGGAAGCCCTGCTGGCAGCGCTTTTTGTGGGCTGGGCCGCGCTGAGCTGGGTCTGGTCGCCTTATGACCGGCCGGATCAGGCAGTGAAGCTCCTTATCGGTTTCCCGCTTTATGCCTCCTTTGCCTTTGCAATCGCTCATCTGCGGGGCCGATGGCGCGCGCGGGCTGAAGCCATGTTCATTTTCATGGCCTTCATGGCGTCGATTTATCTGTTTGCAGAATTCGTGAACGGGGGTGAAGCGACCCTCGCCTATAAAGCCATGGTCGAAGGCAGGCCGCTTGGTGACCCTCACACGATCAATCTGGTCAATAAAAGCCTCGGTCATGGGGCCTTGCTGGCCATCCTTTTCGCCGGACCGGCCGCAGCCCTGGCCTGGCGCGAAGGCGGGCCCCTGATCGGCCTGCTCCTAATGGCCCTGACGGGAATGATGTCTCTGGGGTTTGGTCTGGAAGTGAACACCGCGGCTTTTATCGCCGCATGTGCGGCAGCTTCACTGGCCTATTTCTGGCCACGCGGTGCCCTGTCAGCGATATTTGGCGGGATTGCCGGAGCCTTTATAGTCGTGCCTCTGATCTTGCCCTCTATGGCCGCCGCCCTGCCGGAGAGCATCAGGTCACATCTTCCCGAATCCTGGGAAATCCGCCTCGAAATCTGGCGCTTCACAGGCGATCACCTGTCGGAACGGCCGTGGACGGGCTGGGGGCTGGATGCCAGCCGGGTCATCGAAGGCGAAGCGGAAATCCGCGGCACTATCCAGCAATTACTCCCCTTGCATCCACATAATGCACCGCTTCAGGTGTGGATGGAAACCGGCGCTTTCGGGGCCATTATGATCGCTTTTGCGTTGGTCATGATGGGCGGGCGCATTGCCGGCGCTCCCCTTCTGTCGCGTTTGCAGGCCGCCGCCATTGCCTGGGTCGCGGCAGCCTATTTCTGTTTCATCTTCTTCAGCTATGGCATCTGGCAGGAATGGCATGCCGCAGCCCTGGCGGTTGCCATCGGCGGAACTACTTTCCTGTCCGCCCGCCCGGTAATGCGATGACTATGCCGCCGATCAGCGCCATCATGGTCACTTGGCGGACCGGGCCGGTTCTATTTGATGCCATCCATGCGGTCCTCGCGGATTCCGATATCGCCGAGCTCATCCTTGTTGATCATGAGAATCCGCCAGAGGTTCGCAGCAAGCTGGATGATCTGGAGCGCGCCGAGGCGCGCCTGCATCTCGTGCGAACGGATAAAAATCTCGGTTTTGGGCGGGGCTGCAATATTGGTGCAGCAAAGGCGCAGAGTGATGTCCTCTTCTTCATCAATCCGGATGCCGAGCCAGAGCAGGGCGCAGCCCGGCGTCTGATGGAGGCGCTGCCGCAGTCAGAACCCACCGCATTGGCAGGGGCCCGGATTCTCGACCCGGAGGGCCGGGAACAGAGCGGATCGCGCCGCCGGCCGCTGACGCTTTGGCGCGCCTTTGCAGCTTTCAGCGGATTGGTAAAGCTGGGACTGGCGCAGCCCTTCGGCATGGAAAACGGCCCTCTGCCAGAGGCCCCCATACAGGTCGGCGCAATCTCTGGCGCGGCCTTTTTGATGTTAAAATCCGGGTTCGATCAGCTTGGCGGCTTTGATGAAGATTATTTCCTTCATGTCGAGGACATCGATCTGTGCCGCCGCGCGGCAAGCGTCTGGTTCGTCCCGGATGCCATTGTGCGCCATGTGGGCGGCACAAGTGATGTGAGCCGGTTTGCCGTCGAGCTGGAAAAGGCCATAAGCCTCCTGCGCTATTTCTGGAAGTTCAACACCCGTCTTGGCGGACGCATCACTACGCTCATTTTTGCCCCCTTCCTTTTCACGGCGATCATGCTGCGCGCTCTGGTCAATGAAATCGCAGGTCTTCTCCGCCGCTAGGCCGGGAAAATGCCGGCTTTGGCCAGCGCAGAATCAACGGGATGTTTGAGCCCTTCGGTTTCCAGCCATTTTGCCGTCTCGATCAGTTTTGAAAGATCAAGCCCGGTGTCATACCCGCCGCGCTCCAGCATATAGACCACGTCCTCCGTCGCGACATTGCCGGTGGCCTTTGGCGCGAACGGACACCCGCCAATTCCGCCGGCCGACGCATCAATAATGTCCACGCCCGCTTCGATGGCGGCAAAGATATTGGCCATCGCCGTATTGCGCGTATTGTGAAAGTGAAGCCGCAAACGCGCATCCGGTGCGGCGGCTCTCACCGCCTCAATCCGCGCTCTGACATCCCAGGGATTGGCCACACCGATGGTGTCGCCCAGAGCGATCTCCACAGCTCCGGCAGCAGCGGCCCGTCCCGCCAGCATGGCCACGCGCTCGACCGGAACCTCGCCATCGAACGGATCCCCGAACGCCACCGAAATCGTCACCGAGACAGGCACACCATCGTCATGCGCCAGAACCGCAATCCGGTCGAACAGGTCGGCGGTTTCCTCCGGCGTCGCATTCTGGTTCCTTTTGCCGAACCCTTCAGAAGCGACCATGACGAAATTCACCTCATCACATTTTGATTCCAGTGCCCGGCGCATGCCGCGCTCATTCAGGGCGAGGCCGATATATCTGACGCCCTTGCCGCGCGGGACTTGCGCCATGACGGTATCGGAATCGGCCATCGCCGGAACCAGTTTCGGGTGAACAAAACTCGCCGCCTCCATGCGTTTCACGCCGGCGGCAATCAGACGGTCTATAAATTCCAGTTTGACGTCTGTGGGCATCAATACCGGATCATTCTGCAGCCCGTCACGCGGACCGACTTCAACGATTTCAATAGGCCGGGGCATGTCTCAGCCTCCCTGTTCACAATTATGCAGCCGGACGATCAGGACCGTCTGCTGGCCGCGGGAATAATTAAAGCCGCTGACTTCCTGCCGGGCACAGACATTGGTTTCAATCTGCTCCAGAGCAGCCAGGTTCGCCTCCGAACGCGCCGTATCCTCAATCGACAGCACCGGACCGGACGCTCCGGCCACGCGCGCCGCCAAGGCATCGAAGGCGAGCAATTGCGTGTCAGTGCCCAGAGCAAAGACCAGGCTGGGCTCGGTATAACTCGATAAGATGACGTCCGGCGCATTCCCGGAGGCTGCGATCATCTGTTCTGCCACATTGGCTACCTGGCGCGACAGATCAAGGTCCGGTGCATTGGGAATGGCCACGCCGCGCATCATCACCTGCCAGCCCAGCCCCGCCAGAATGGCCAAAACCCACGCAGACAGGGTCCGGCGTCTGAAAACCTCAGTCATCAGACCGGCCACCAGCAAGGCGAAGACCCCGGCCGCGCCATAGCCAATCACGTCGTCACCGCCAAAACGGGTCACCGTGATACTGATCAGCGCCCCCAGAAATGCCGAGCCTGCAAGACCCAGGGCGAGCGAGACATAGCGGCTCCAGCGCGGCGCATGGCGAAGGACTTCCCAACCCAGACCGGCGATCAGTGCCAGCGCCGCAAAGAGCGGAAGCGTATAATGCGGCAGCTTGGTCGGCATCAGTTCAAACACGATCCAGCTTGGAATGATCCAGGCGATCAGGAAACGGATCGCCTTTGCGGTGTAAGTCTCTCCCGCCTGCAATCCGTTGACGGCTCTCCAGAGGCCGGGGACGAGGAAGAAAATAAACGGCATGCTCAATGCTGAAAGTGTCAGCAAATGATAACCGGGCCAGGCGCCATGGCTTTCATCGCCGGAAGCCATTTTGGGCGCGATATCGCTTAGAAACGCCTCGCGGATAAAGTTGCCGCCAGTGACCATTTCGATGGCGGCAACCCACGGCACAACAATCAGCGCGGCCAGAACCGGGCCGGGCCAGAACAGCAGTGGCTTCAGCCAATCGATGCGCCTTTCCCAGACAATCAGCGCCCCCACTGTCAGACCGGCCACCATGGGTGTAACGGGACCTTTCACCAGAATGCCCAGCCCCAGCATCGCCCAGAAGATCAGCGCCGCCCGTTTTCCGCCGTCATATCGAAGCTGTACAAGCGCCGCCATTGCCAGCGTTGTGACACCAGCCAGTATGGCATCGGTCTTTGCGATCCCGCCTTCCGCAGCCAGCATGGCGGACACGGCAAAAAGCGAAGCCGCTACAAAGGCGGACTCCCGGCCCATAAGCCGGGTTCCGGCCCAGAAGCAGCCCAGCGCCGCCAGCATGGCCCCGATGACAGATGGTAATCTGTACGCCCAGATCTGCCGCGCCTCGGCATCAGACAGAAAGCCAACCGTGATCGCCTGCAACCAGTAGACCCCAACGGGTTTCTTGTGGCGGGCTGCATCCTGAAAGCGGATATTGATGAAATCACCGCTTTCCAGCATTTGCGCTGTTGCTTGCGCATACCGTGCTTCATCCCGGTCCAGTGGTTGCACGGTGAAGACGCCGGCCAGAGCCGCGAGCACTGCCAACGCTCCAATTATCCACCAGGCTCTTTGTCCGGCAATCAGCTGATCCATGGTCGCATCCGGCTGTCGGGTGGAGAAACGCCTCGCACCTTCTATGTTTTCAGGTATGTAACGGGTCAGGGCCCGACCGCAAGGCGCACATCGGCAAGCAGGACCGGATATGGACGATAGACCTGATATCTCCGTCGTCATTCCCGCCCATAATGAGGCAGGGAATGTTACGGCATTGGCAAGGGAAATAGCCGAGGCGCTTGACGGCCGCAGCTATGAAATGATTTTCGTGGACGACAGGTCCACTGATGGAACGCGCGCTGAACTGGTGGCGGCAAAGGCCGAATTTCCGGCGCTGCGGGTCATCTCTCACCGCAAAAATGCCGGGCAGTCCCGGTCTTTGCGCACCGGTATCCAGGCCGCCAGAGGCTCGATCATCGGCACCATGGACGGCGATGGACAAAATCCGCCCGCTGATCTGCCAGCCCTGATTGAGGCTTTGACGCGTCCGGATGCACCGGAAAACCTGAAAGTCGTCGGCGGGCGCCGCACCATGCGCCAGGACTCGGCTTGGAAGAAAATCGCATCGCGTGTCGCGAACAACGTCCGCAAGGCACTTTTGCGTGACGATGCAGACGATACCGGGTGTGGGCTCAAGGCGCTGTATAAACAAGCCTATTTGGACCTTCCTTATTTTGATCACCAGCACCGGTTTCTGTATGCTCTGATGAAGCGGGAAGGTTATATGTGCGAATTCCGGGATGTGGGGCATCGGCCACGCCGCGCGGGAAAATCGAAATATACCAATTTCGGTCGGCTTTTCGCCTCATTGTCTGACATGATAGGGATAATGTGGCTGAACTCCCGGGCACGCAAAACCGGCGGTTCGGACGAATTGTAGAGGGAGTGTCTTATGGCCAATGGCGGCGATCCGGGGTTTTTCCTCGGCATGATGGCCAGGCGCCGTGTACAGGAACGTCGCGCGGCAGGTGATAATGGCCAGCAAAAAGGGGGTGGAACCTTGTTTAATATCTTTCCTAAAATGGTAATTCCGATGATCATCTACGCGATCATCGCTTATATCACGACTGCTACGGGCGGCACTGAAGCGTTTGTCGGCAATGCAGAAACCGCAGGCATGCTTCGTGAAAACCTGTTCACCATCGATATGGTGAGAGGGGGCAAATGGGGCCTTTCAACCGGCGACTTATTGTTGCTGATCGGCCTGGTCTTTTTGTTCATCGAAATGGTCAAGGCGGCCGGATCGGGAACGGCGACGATCATGAATCATGCCCTGTCAATGCTGGTTTTTGTCATCGCACTGGCCATGTTCCTGTTGCTGCCACTGTTTGCGACATCAACATTCTTCCTGCTGATGATGATGGCTCTGCTGGATACACTGGCTGGCTTTGTGGTCACGATCGTCGCGGCACGCCGCGACCTTGCAGTGGCGGGTTAGGCCAGCAGCAACAACAGCCCGCCGGCGATCACCGCATCAATGGTGAGCGCCAGGCGGCGCTGGAAGACAGTAAATCTGATCATGCGCGCCGCTCCCGCACGGGGGGCGGCGTTTGCATGTGGGCCGGGCGGGCATAAGCCTGATGGAATCGCGCCCGCTCCGTCATGTCGGCGCGCAGACCACGGCGGCGCGGCTGGTTGGCAAGCTCGACAACGACCGCCGCGGAAACCAGCGTCCCATTCGTGTGGCTGTTCTCTGCCGGGACAACAGAGAGGGACGGGAGGTCGCGCCGCGGCGGCCGGTCGTTGGAATCCGCGGCCGCGCTGACCGGCGCAACGCGGTTTGCGTTGCGGGTCGGGACATAGGTCAGGAGGCCACGGATCGTTGTCATGACCTCAACGTCGCAAGGCTGATGCCAGAGATTAAGACGGAATTAACCCTGTTTCAGACGCAAAACAGGCCAATCCGCGCGGGATTGGCCTGCTGGGTTAAGATTTGCGTAACGCTTTGGGACAGCGATTAACCGGAGAGTTTGTCGATCTTGGCCCGCATGGCGTCGAGTTCGGCGCGCATCGCTTTCAGGTCGTCACTTTCCCCGGCAGGCTGGTCCTCCGGTCCGGATTTGTCCGGTGTGGCCGCACCCGGCACGAAGGGCGCAAACACCTGCATTGCCTGCCCGAACATATCCATATTCCGGCGGCTTTGCTCCTGAAAGGCCTCCATGATGGCTTGCGGCGATTGCAGCGTGCCCGCAAAGCGCTCGCGCATCTCTTCCTGCTGGCCGGAGAACGCCTCCATCGTCGCCTCCAGATAACTCGGGACCACCGATTGCAGACTGTCGCCATAATACGAGATCAATTGGCGGAGGAAGGGCAGGGGCAGTAAATTCTCGCCGCGCGCTTCTTCCTCGAAGATGATCTGGCTGAGCACGCCATGAGTGAGATCATCGCCGGATTTGGCATCAACCACCGTGAAATCACGCCCGCTTTTGACCAGTTCACGGACAAAATCCAGCGTCACATACTGACTGGAGGAGGTGTCATAGAGACGCCGGTTTGCGTATTTCTTGATAATGACCGTGTCCGCAGCATTTTTTTTCGTGCTCATATCTGGCGAACTCCTTTTCGAGGCCCCGTCACGCTGCTATACGCCAGAGAGGCGAAGAGGGCGCGGGGCTGTTTCGCGGTGATCATTGCTTTCCTTGGCGATTGCTGCAAGTGCGTAACGCAAGTGCAGGAAATCCAAGGCTAAAGATAGGGAAAAGGTGGATTATGGGACGCAGGGCATTGGTGACAGGAGGCACTCGGGGCATTGGTGCAGCGATTGCGCAAAAGCTGAAATCGGCGGGTTGTGACGTTGCAGCAAATTATGCGGGTAATGACGATGCTGCGAAGGCATTTACAGACCAAACTGGCATTCCCGCCCTCAAATGGGATGTCGGTGATTACGATGCCTGTGCTGCGGGTCTGGCTGCAGTCGCAGACGTGCAAGGCGGCCCGCTTGAGGTTCTGGTCAATAATGCCGGCATCACCCGCGACAGCATGTTCCACAAGATGACACCGGAACAATGGAATGATGTGATCCGCGTTGACCTGACCTCACTGTTTAACATGACCCGCCCGGTAATCGACGGCATGCGTGAGGCGGGCTGGGGCCGTATCGTCAACATCTCCTCCATCAATGGCCAGAAAGGTCAGATGGGGCAGGTCAATTATTCCGCAGCCAAGGCCGGCGTGATCGGCTTCACCAAGGCGCTGGCGCAGGAAACCGCGCGCAAGGGCATCACCGTCAATTGTGTGGCACCGGGCTATATCGACACCGATATGGTGGCCGCCGTAGCCGAAAACGTCCTTCAGGGCATCATTGGCGGCATTCCCGTGAACCGTCTCGGCAAGGCTGAGGAAATCGGCGCAGCCGTCGCCTATCTCTGCAGCGATGACGCGGGTTTTGTCACAGGCGCGACACTTTCTGCCAATGGTGGCCAATACGTCTGCGGTTAATCTGCGCGCCCTATTTTCGCCCATCTGAGGGGGCAGAGACGGGTCCATGATATCACGTAGATTGCTTCTTCTGGGCATGCTTTCGGGCTTGGCCATAAAACCCTCTGTCGCTTGGGCTGGGGCAGACAATCCCTTGCGCAATCGCCGGCAACGCCGTGTGGAAGTTCCGGATGTGGCCCAGTTCCACCGCCAGGATGGACGCCGCGGCTTCATTCTGGATCGAACCGGCGAGGTCTGGCTGCTCAAACCGCTCGATGAAGATGAAGTGCTGGCCCTCTCAGCGCAACGCGCACCGGGGGGTGATACCAGCTTCGTGTCCGATTGGGGCGATGAAGTGATTCGGGTGTCCCCTATTGGCGCGGTCACCTATTATCCCGAGGATCAGCCCAATGGCGTGATCGCCGAGGCATGGGAGCCCGCCCGCCCGCTTCGCACCCCACATGCCGGTGTAGGCGACTTGCGGGAGCGTTCGACCCGCGCCGCTGTCGAACTGGCCGAATTGTTCGGCCGCCCGATCCAGGTGGAATATGGTGCCGCCCCGCTCGACGGACTGGGCATAATGGTCGAGGCGTTCGACCTGACAGTGAAGGGCATCGCCCGCACGCTGACAGGCGGTGCGGATCTGGACGGTTTGCAGAGGGTGAAAATTGCCCCGTCAGATACGGCTGACATCGAAATCAACGGCGATCTCTTCATCGTCTGGGTCAACCCGCTAGGCGGCTATGCCGGACGGCCTTCATCCATGCGCATTTCCCGCACGTTGTTGGCGGCTTCAATCCCGGCCTGACGGTGCCCAGCCTTCAGGCGCGAGCTCGAAACCTGAAAATTCAAATCCGGGTGCCACCGTGCAGCCAACGAGTGTCCAGTCACCCAGGGACTGAGCGCTTTGCCAGGCAGCTTTGGGCACAATGCCGACAGGCTGATGTCCTTGTTCCAGATTGGCAGACAGTGTCAGAGAGGTCCGGGCATCGGTTTCCTCCGCAATATCCAGTTGCAAGGGCGCACCCGCATACCAATGCCAGATCTCAACCGCATCGACGCGGTGCCAGTGCGAGACTTGCCCGGCTTCCAGAAGGAAATAGATGGCCGTGGAACGAGCCCGTCCTCCGGCTGTAGTGTGATCACGGAAAATTTCCCTGAACCAGCCGCCTTCCGGGTGCGGCGAAAGGTCCAGCGTCCTGATAATCTCTCTGGCGGTCAAAACGAATCCTTGCGCGCTCGAATCTCCGCAAAGACGGCCACGGCATCCTGTCCCGCCAGTCCGACCTGCCCGGCCAGTACCGGATCATCGGCCCGCAAGAAAGGGTTGGCGGCTTTTTCCCTGGACAGGACCGTTGGCACAGTGGGCAGGTTTTTCGCCCGCCGGGCAGACACCTCATCC
>PFFX01000136.1 GCA_002783385.1 Rhodobacterales bacterium CG15_BIG_FIL_POST_REV_8_21_14_020_59_13
GCAAACGTCTTGAACCTCTCCCAGCCCAGCCCGGCCTCTTTCAGCGCCGCCGACAGCAGGCGCTCGAGATCGGCTTCCGCGCGCGGTTGCATCCGCGCGGGAATTTCCTCGGAAAAGAATTCAAGCAGCAGCTGGGGCACGTTTTCTATTCCTGACCGGCAAAGACTTTTTGAAAGGCCGGGCGGGCCTGCACGGCCTTGAGGTAATTTTCAAAACCCGGGCGCATCTCGAACATGCCGAACTGGATCGCCCAGCCCAGCGCGCCGCCGATCAGAACGTCTGCGGCGGTGAAGAAATCATCGAACAGATACGGATCGGCTTTTGCCAGCCGCTGATCGAGCACATCCATGACCAGCTCGACATTGCCCCACCCGGCAGCCTGACGAGGGATTTCGACCTTTGTGCTGGCCTGCATCATTGCCGGATCGATGGCACCCGTCTGGAAAGCCACCCAGCGCAGGTATTCGCCGCGGCGCGGATCATCGATGCCCGGTGCCAGATCGTTCGGGGATTTATACTTGTCGGCCAGATAGATCGCGATGGCAGTCGTCTCGGTCACGATGGTATCGCCATCCTTGATTGCCGGGATTTTGCCCATCGGGTTGATCGCCAGGAATTCCGGCGTGCGCATCGAACCGTCCTCATAGGCGACGGGTTTGATCGTGTAGTCGCAGCCAATCTCTTCGAGCAGCCAGTGCGTCATCGCCGCCCGTGATTGCGGATTGTGGTAGAATTCAAGCGCCATGATGGGCCTCCCTTTGAACCTCGCACGCATCCCCCCCGACGGGAGTGACAAACGCAAATGCTTTTCTCCCCCTGCTTGCGGGGGGAGTATCCCCCACGGGTCCGACCTCTGGTCGGCCCGAGGACAGGCTCCGCGACGAGGGGGGCATCTCCCCCCTCCACCGCTGCGCGGTCCCCCTCCCCCGTAAACGGGGGAGGAAAGAAGTGACAGCACGCCTCATGCCGCTTCCCCTTTTTCCTGATTGACCCATGCCTTGGCACAGCCCTTGGCCAGTTCGCGCACCCGCGCAATCCAGCTTGCCCGTTCGGCCACGGAAATCGCGCCGCGCGCATCGACCAGATTGAACAGGTGCGAGGCTTTCAGACAGTAATCATAGGCCGGCAGCGGCAAGGGTTTCTCCAGCTCCAGCAGCGCCATGCACTGCTTTTCGGCATCACCAAACCAGGAGATCAGCATCTCCACATTGGCATGCTCGAAATTGAAGGCGGAATACTGCCGCTCGGCTTCCTTGAAGACATCGCCATAGGTGAGGCCCGCTCCATTGAAGTCGAGATCGTAAACATTTTCAACGCCCTGCACATACATGGCGAGGCGTTCCAGCCCATAGGTCAACTCGCCCGAGACGAGATCAACATCCAGCCCGCCGACCTGCTGGAAATAGGTGAATTGCGAGACCTCCATCCCGTCGCACCAGACTTCCCAGCCCAGCCCCCAGGCCCCGACTGTCGGGTTCTCCCAGTCATCCTCGACAAAGCGGACATCATGCAGCTTGCGGTCAATACCGATCGCATCGAGCGAACCGAGATAGAGCGCCTGCAGATTGGCCGGGCTCGGTTTGAGCAGCACCTGGAACTGATAATAGTGCTGCAAGCGGTTGGGATTTTCGCCATAGCGGCCATCAGCGGGACGGCGCGAGGGCTGCACATAGGCGGCGCGCCACGGCTTTGGCCCCAGCGAGCGCAGGGTCGTCGCCGGATGCAGCGTGCCGGCCCCGACCTCGACATCATAGGGCTGCAAAATCGCACAGCCCTGCGCGCCCCAATAGGCTTGCAGGCGGAGGATCAGTTCCTGGAAGGAAGGCGCAGCTATTGTGGTCATGGAAATATCGGCCCCGGCAGCCGGAAATCCGGCTCTGGATAAGTCGCGCGGACACTAGGAAAGCCGGGCCCGTCAATCAAGCAAGGATGGCGGTTGGCGATGAGCCGAATCGACGTTCGCAAGCTCGATTTCCCCTCTCCTTGATGGGGCGGGTGGGGTGATGCGGCATCTACCCCCACCCCCACCCCTGCCACCCTTCTGTCCGGTCCATACACCACAGAGGGGGAGGGGAAAGACGGGCTGAGCGATCCCGAAAACTAAAAGCCTGCTTCGAGGCTCGCTTCGCTCGCACCTCAGGATGAGGTATGCGGATGGCACACGGTAACCAACCTCATGCTGAGGTGCTTTCCGAATGGAAAGTCTCGAAGCACGCATAGATCACCGCACAACAATCCTGTCACTCCCCCGCAGAACGGACTCCGCCTCTGCAGTATATTTCCGGTCCGAGCCATCATGCAGAACCAGCGGCGGCAGGAGCTTCATCGGCCCGTTCACCCCCTTGCGGGCGGAGACCAGCACGCGCTTGGCTGGCTGGTCGGCATGCGGCGCCACTGGCTTGACCACGACATCGCCGAACCATTTCTTCAATAACATCAGAATGTCATCCAGCCGTTCGGCCCTGTGGATCAGCGTCATCCGCCCCTTGGGGATCAAAACCCTGTGGGCCAGCCGGATCCAGTCCTGCAGCGGTACGCCATGGCCGATATAGGCCGCCTGCTTGCGCGCATCCGGGGCCACCAGTTTTTTCGGATCATCATAATAGGGCGGATTGAAAAACACCTGATGCACCGGTCCCAGCGCGCCGGGATTGCTGACATCTGCCCGCAACACTGCGGCCCGGTCCTGCCAGCCATTGGCGGTTATATTTTCCACGGCAATCGCCAGCACGGCCTCATCTGTATCGAAGCCCTGGAACCGGCTGTCCGGATTGTGGAACGCCGCCACCAGCATGGCGGCACCCGATCCGCAGCCAAACTCCAGACCCGTCTGGCCCGGGCCGATATCGATGGAAGCACCCAGCAGGACCGCATCCAGTCCGGAGCGGAAACCGGCCTCGGATTGATCGGCTATCACCTTGCCACCCAGCAATGTGACCGGCTCAGTCATCGGGCAATTCGTCGAACGCAGCCTTCAGCGCTGATCGGGCCTGGTGCGCCTCCGCGTCGATGACCATGATGCGCCGCTTGATGAAGGGCAGCGCCCCGGCATAGGCACCGGCGGTTTCGCCATCCAGAACAATGGGGTCCAGACCCGCTTGCCGCAGCACATTTTCTGCGAAATTGAGCTCGATTGGATTATTGGTTCGAAACACCTCGATCACAGTCCGCTCACTCCATTTTGTTCGGCTGCGACGATCAGCGCAGCGTTGCCAGCTTGCAGCAGTGTCTCCGCGTTTCTATTGTCTCTCAAGTCTATTGGGCCGTGGCTGTCGAAGGAAACCGGTTTGGATATCAGCGCAATTGCCAACCAGGCGCTTGAGCGCGCGGGCGGTGCCACCGCGTCCGGACCCAATGCCGCCGAGACATTGGCACATCTGGCTGATGGCGAAATGAAGGCCGTCAATGCACTGATACTCGAGCGCATGGGCAGCCCGGTGCCGCTCATCCCCAAGCTGGCAAACTATCTGGTAGAAGCCGGCGGCAAGCGCGTGCGCCCGCTTGTGACCATCGCAGCGGCAAATATGATTGGCTATACTGGCGACGCCCATCTCAAACTCGCAGCGGCTGTTGAATTCATCCACACGGCTACCCTGCTGCATGATGATGTCGTTGATGAGAGCGATCTGCGCCGCGGCCGGAAAGCCGCCAATCTGGTCTGGGGCAATGCGCCCAGCGTTCTGGTCGGTGACTTCCTCTTTGCCCGTGCCTTCATGCTGATGGTCGACGCCGGCTCCATGGAGGCGCTGCGGTCTTTGTCGCGCGCTTCTAGCATCATTGCCGAAGGCGAAGTCCACCAGCTGGCGGTCAAAGGCGATATCGACGCGACGGTGGGCTCCTACATGGAGATCATCGAAGCCAAAACCGCCGCCCTGTTTGCCTCTGCTGCGGAAGTCTCTGCCATAGTCGCCGGCCGCCCGGCGGAGGAAATTGCCGCGCTCGACACCTATGGCCGTGAACTCGGCCTCGCCTTCCAGCTGGTTGATGACGCGCTCGATTATGGCGGCCTGGCGCAGACGCTTGGCAAGAATACCGGCGATGATTTCCGCGAAGGAAAAGTCACCCTGCCCGTCGTTTTGGCTCTGAAGCAAGGTGATCAGGCAGACAAGCCTTTCTGGGCGCGGGTGATGGCCGAAGGCGAACAGACAGAGGCTGATTTTGAAACCGCGCTCGAGCTTCTGCGCCGTCATGATGCACTGAAAGCCACGCTCTCAATGGCCGGGGAAAAAGCCCGCACAGCCCAACAGGCGCTTGCGATTTTCCCGGACAATGAGTGGAAGACCGCCTTGACCGATTTGGCTGAATTCGTAGTTCAACGCGCCAGCTGATCAGGTCTTGAGGTCCAGCCCGAACCGGATCGCCTTGCGCCGTATCCATGCGTGCAGAAAGCTTGCCGCAACAACGGCGGCCAAAAACATCGCGAACGGAGCCACACCGCCCAGCGTTGCCCCCAGCATCGCCATCACAGCACACAGCGAAGAAGCGATGAAGTAGGCCAGCGCCACCCGCCAGTGCGGCCATCCCATACGTGCCAGCAATTGATAGGCATGGGTCCGGTGCGGGTTCAGAAAGCCGATGCCGTTGCGGACCTTGCCGGCCAGTGTCAGCAAAACATCCGACAGAACCGGCAGGATGAGCAGCGGATAGAGCCAGACATCGCCGGGCGTTTCGATCAGCTGCAAGCCTGCAACAGCGAAAACGGCCCCGATCGCCAGCGATCCGGAATCGCCCAGAAACAGCCAGGCGCGTGGCACATTGAAGATCGCAAATCCCACCAGCCCGGCAGCCAGCGCATAACCGGTAATTCCAGCAGCCCCCTCTCCGGTCAGGCCCAGCGCCAGACCCACCGGCACGAAAATCGCCACGATCAACCCGTCCGATCCGTCCATGAAATTGACCGCATTGGCGGCCACGAAAACCCAAAGAACAGAGCCGGTAAATCCAAGCCAGAGGGGCAAGGCAATTGAAAAGGACTCACTGACACCCATGGACGCTACAGGGCCCGCCATCCAGACCACCAGAGTGCCCAACGCGGTCATCACCGAAAATTTCAGTTTTGTACCCAAAGAAAGAAGATCATCTGCCAGCCCCAGAAGGCCGAAGCCCAGCACTGTAACAGCAATCGCCCGGACCTCCAGACCCGCCTGTAGAGCCAGTATCAGACCCAGCCCGATCGCCGCCAGGACGCCCAGCCCTCCCCCTCTCGGCGTCGGTGTAGAATGGCTGGACCGGTGATTGGGATGGTCGAGAATACACGCGCGCTTCACCATCCAGCAAACACCTGCAGAAAGGGCAAAACACCCGATTATCCAGATGATGCTCATACCGGATTTATCGCCGAAACACCCGGAAATTCAACCGCCTGCACGAGCCAGCCGGGATGATCCGTCCGCAGTCTGACCGCTGCGGCATCACGGCGAACAACGCCGGAATAGACGGCAAAACAGGTAGAGCCCGAGCCCGACATGCGAACCAGTTCCGCTGACCCGTCGGCTTCCAGCTCGGCGAGGACCTCGGCAATGACCGGCGCCACCGCACAAGCCGGCGCGGTCAGATCATTTGTGGCCACCTTCAGATCATTCAGCACGGAGGCGCGATCCAGCCCGCCTGTCAGCCGGAACCCCTTGCCCGTGCCTTCAGGACCGTCATCAAACGCCTGAAATACTTGGCTCGTTGCCACCGGCACACCCGGATTGACCAGTAGCGCAGAAAGCTTCGGCCAGGCCTCGATTAGGCGAATCCGTTCGCCGCGCCCTGTCATCCGCAAGGGTCTCGACCAGAGGCAGGCGGGAACATCAGAGCCGATTTCGGCCCCGATCCCGGCCAGCATGTCCAGTGGCCAGTCCAGCGCCCAAAGGCGATTGAGCGCCCGCAAAGCCGCAGCGGCATCGGCCGATCCGCCGCCCAATCCTGCTCCGGCCGGTATATTCTTGGTCAGGATCAACCGGCCCGTAACTTCACATCCCGCCGCCATGGCCAGTGTCCGGGCGGCGAGGAGCACCAGATTGGTCTCGTCGTCAGGGATATCATTGCCATGAGGTCCGGAAATCGACAGCGAGAGCCCATCACCGGGCTCAACCGCCAGTTCATCACCCCAATCGGCAAAGACAACCACGGAATCAACGCCATGATAGCCATCGTCGCGCAGGGCACCGGCACGCAGGGTCAGATTGATTTTTGCCGGCGCGGATTCACGCATCAAGGCGTTTCAGACGCCGCATCCGCGACCCTCGTATCCGGCACCTCCGGTGTTTCTCCGGCTAACCGCGCCATCAGACCTGTCCGCTCATCCTCGTCCGGATCCAGGCCCAGCGCCCTTTCCCACTGGAACCGGGCTTCAAGATGCCGTCCGACCTGCCAATAAGCGTCGCCGAGATGATAATTGATGGTCGGCGCTTCAGGTGACAATTCAACGGCCCGTTCCAGATACTGAACAGCGAGCTCGTAATTGCCGCGCACATAATGTGCCCAGCCCAGACTATCGATGATGTGCCCTTGTTCCGGTGTGATCGCTGCCGCCCGTTCAATCATGTCGAAAGCTTCAGCGATATTCTCATCCCGGACAACCCACATATATCCCAGATAATTAAGCACTTCGGCTTCATTTGGTGAGATCAGCAGGGCTGACTGGAAATCAGCTTCCGCCTGTGTCCATTGGCCGGTCTGCTCATAACAGATCGCCCGGAAATAATAATACCGCCAATCGGGAACGAGACCTTGTGCCTCCCGCACCTCCAACGCGCGGGAATAAAGCTCGGCAGCCAGGGAGTACTGCCCCGAGGAACGCAAGAGATCTGCATAGACCAGCTGGGCCTCGACCGCTCCGCTGTCTTCAGAAAGCGCGCGGGCTTCCTCCAGCGCGGTATCGAGATCACCTAACGTGGCCCGCAACCAGATCCTGTCGATATCTGCCGGCAAACGGAATGGACCTTCCGGGACCGCATTATAGGCATCGATGGCCGCCGCGGTAAGGCCGGTATTCTCCAGCGCTCCCGCCAACAGAACCGCGGCTGGCGCATAGTCCGGGTCAAGACGGGTGGTCAGGCGAAGATACACCACAGACAGATCAATATCGGCCTGCGAGGCGAGTGCTGCCGAAGGTCCGAATATGGACCGGGCAGCCGCTTCGCTGACCGTCATCCGGCGCGGAATGCGCCGCGTCTCGGCAGCGATACGGCGGGCCTCAGTGATGCTCCGCTCGATCGGATTTTGTCGCAGATACTGGTCATAGAGCGCGATGGCATCATCATGCCGGCGTTGACGCAAAAGGAAGTCGCCATAAAGCGCGACAGCCACGCGTGTGAACGGGCTTTCGCTGATCGCAACCTGATAGGCGGCATCGGCATTTGTGGTTTCACCCGCATAATCGGCGAGAAGCGCGCGGTGCTGAGTCAGGAAAGCGGCCGCATAACCGGGCACAGAGGCGGCCTGCGCCCGCGACACAGCGCCTTCAATATCGCCGCTGCCGGCGCGTGCCCAGTCCGACATCAGCTCGGCCATGAATGCGTTGAACGGCCCCAGTTGATCAGAGTCCAGCCAGGCACTGGCTGCATTATAGCGCCGGTCCGCAATGGCATCTGCTGCCAGGAAAAGCCGCGCCAGCCGGGTTTCATCCCCGGCACCGGCAGAGACGCGAGCCGCTTCAATGGCAGTTTCTTCATGACCCGATAAAACAGCAGAGAGGAAGGTGCGCTCTGCGAGGAGCGCACTCTCCGGTTCCAGCCCCCAAGCCGTTGCATAATAATCCGCGGCACTGTCGGCATCCCGTACGGTTCCGGCAAACCGCCCGGCCAGAAACGCGCCATAGGACGAGACGCCTTCATCTTCCGCATCCGCGATGACAAGGCCATTGGACGAATCGGCCGCTGTCGTCTGACACGCCGCAAGCATCAAAGCGGTGACAGACACCAGAAGGAATACAGGGAACTTCATGAAATCACGTTACGCCTCACAACACGGCACACAAGAGCGCAGTGCCTACATGTTTACATAAATCGGTCCCTGTCCGCCTTCTGGCGTCGTCCAGTTGATATTCTGGTTCGGATCCTTGATGTCACAGGTTTTGCAATGCACGCAGTTTTGCGCGTTGATAACAAACGACATTTCACCGGTATTCTCGTCCTTCACCCATTCATACACACCCGCCGGGCAATAACGGCTGGACGGTCCGGCAAAGACCTCCCATTCGCTGGATTTCTGTAGCGCCATGTCCGCGACTTTCAGATGAACCGGCTGGTCTTCCTCATGATTGGTATTGGAGACAAAAACAGATGAAAGCCTGTCAAAAGTCAGAACACCATCCGGTTTCGGATAGTCGATCTTCGTGTGCTTTTCCGCAGGCTCCAGTGCTTCCGCATCGGTCTTTCCGTGGCCCATCGTTCCAAACAGCGACAATCCGCCGAACAGATAATTGAACCACATGTCCATGCCGCCCAGCGCAATCCCTAAAAAAGTGCCAAATTTCGACCATAGCGGCTTGGCGTTGCGAACCAGCTTGAGGTCCTTTGCGACCCAGGACTGGTCATAGGCGGTTTGATAGGCGGTCAATTCGTCGCCCTGACGGTCTGCCTGCAGCGCCTCGAACACGCTTTCCGCTGCCATCATGCCGGTTTTCATGGCGTTATGGCTGCCCTTGATGCGCGGCACATTCACAAATCCGGCCGAACAGCCGATCAGCGCGCCGCCCGGGAAGGTCAGCTTTGGAACCGACTGGAACCCGCCTTCGGTGATCGCCCGCGCGCCATAGGAGAGGCGCTCGGCGCCCTCGAACACGCCGCGGATTTTGGGATGGGTCTTCATCCGCTGGAATTCTTCAAACGGTGAGATAAATGGATTCTTGTAATTCAGGTGCACGACAAAACCGGCCGACACCAGATTATCGCCCCAGTGATAGAGGAAGGACCCGCCGCCTGTATTATTATCCAGCGGCCAGCCCATTGTGTGCTGCACCGTGCCCGGCTTGTGATTTTCCGGTTTGACCCGCCACAATTCCTTCAGTCCGATACCGTATTTCTGCGGCTCCTTGCCATCACTCAGCGCGAAGCGTTGGATGAGTGTCTTGGCCAGTGATCCACGCGCCCCCTCGCCGATCAGCGTGTACTTGCCGCGCAGCTCCATGCCCGGCTGATAACCGTCCTTGTGGCTGCCCTCGCGCGCCACACCGAAATCACCGGTGACCACGCCCTTGATGACGCCATCTTCCTCAATCAGCTCGGCCGCCGGAAAACCGGGATAGATTTCAACGCCCAGCGCCTCGGCCTGTTCGCCCAGCCACTTGCAGACCGCACCCAGCGAGCCCGTATAGCAGCCATGGTTGGACATGAAGGGCGGAAAGGCGATGCCCGGAAAACGGAAGCCGGATGTCTCTGACAGGGCTAGGAAAATGTCGTCCTTCACCTCGGTTTCCAGCGGACAGCTCTGATCACGCCAGTCCGGAATCAGCTCATTCAGCGCTTTTGGGTCCATCACCACGCCGGACAATATGTGTGCGCCAACCTCGCCGCCTTTTTCCAGCACAGCGACAGAGATTTCCGAGCCGGTCTCGGCGGCCATCTGTTTCAGACGTATGGACGCAGACAGCCCGGCAGGCCCCGCTCCAACGATGATGACGTCATATTCCATCGACTCGCGCTGAATCTCGTCTGACATGCTGTGCTGCTCCTTGCCCTGCGGCGCTTCGCTTTATCTATGATCTGTCATAGCTTAGCTGCACATATTCAGCTAGGGCTCAATGCCTGCCCCTTCCAGCCGAAAGCCGCATGTCCGACATTATGCCCCAAGCCGACACCCGATCTCGCGCTTTCAAAGCCCTCACGCTCTGGTGGGAGGATATGGGCATCGAGGCCGATCACGTGCCCGTGGACCGGCCAAAGATGAAATCGCCGCCTCCCGCAGCAGCGCGCCCCTCACATGATCCGCTGCAATCGCCGCAAAAGCCGGCCATCGCCACACCGCAAGCCGCCCAGGCCGCCGGTTTCGGCACGCCGGATGGCGATCCCGAAGAGGCCCGCAAGGCGGTCGCCAAAGTCCTGACACTCGATGAATTGAAAGCCGCCATCATGGCGTTCGATGGCTGCATGCTGAAACGCACGGCCCGGAATACGGTGTTCGCTCGCGGCAATCCGGCAGCCGGCATCATGATTGTCGGCGAGGCTCCAGGCCGCGATGAGGACGAACAGGGCAAGCCCTTTGTCGGCAAGTCCGGCCAGCTTCTCGACCGAATGATCCGCGCCTCCGGCCTTGATCCGGAAATCGATGTCTATATCTCCAACATCCTCAACTGGCGCCCGCCTGGCAACCGCACCCCTTCGAACGGGGAAATCGCGATCTGCCTGCCCCTGATCGAGCGCCATATCGCGCTGGTCCAGCCCAAAGTTCTGGTTTTCGCTGGCGGTGTATCGGCGCAAGCGCTGTTGCGCGCCACGACCGGCATCATGAAGCTGCGTGGCCGCTGGGCCGAATACCGCTTCAAGGATGTTGACGGCGAAGCGGGCGAACACATTCCCGCCATGCCGCTCTTTCATCCGGCTTTCCTCCTGCGCCGCCCGCAGGAAAAGGCCTGCGCCTGGCGCGACTGGCTGGAAGTGGTGAAGAAGGTGGAGGGGCTTTCGTCCTGACAATATCGTCATCCCTGCGAAAGCAGGGATGACGGAGTGAGTGGAGATTTCCGTACCTTCCGCTCCAAAGCGACACCCTCTCCCGCAAGGGAGGGGGCAAGCGCGACCGCGCACCCGCAGCGTTTCCAACTTGCCTGGAATAAGCGAGGAGCGAAGACCCGGAGGGGTCTGAGCACAAGAAACAAGTGTTCTTGATTTGTTCACTTGTTAGGAACATAATCCTGTCATGTCGAAACCCTCCCGAACCCCCGCCAGCCTGAACCACCACACCGGCCTCACCGGCGATCCTCTGCCCGCGCCCTTGCAGCCCCGGGGCAGAGGCGCGCGCTCCAACCGCACCAACCGCTTCGAGGACAAGGCGTATGAGCCCTTCGACGATGGCTGGCGCGAGAGCGACCCGCAGCCGGAACAGCTGCGCACCGTCACCCTGATCGACTCCTCCCGCTCCATCGTCACGCGGAACAATTCGCCGGACATTTCTTTCAACCGGTCGATCAACCCCTATCGCGGCTGCGAGCATGGCTGCGTCTATTGCTATGCCCGGCCCAGCCACGCCTATTGGGGCTATTCGCCGGGCCTCGATTTTGAAAGCATCATCTTCAAGAAGCCGGAAGCCGCCCGCCTCCTCGTCCGCAGCTTCATGGACCGCAACTACCGGCCAGAACCCATAGTGATCGGGGCCAATACCGACTGCTATCAACCAATTGAACGAAATGAGGAAATCACCCGCAACATTCTGAAAATCTGTGCCGAATTCCACCATCCGGTCAGCGTCATCACCAAATCGGCGCTGATCCTGCGCGATCTCGACATCATCGTGCCGCTGGCGAAGAAGGGGCTTTTCCGCGCCGCCATCTCCATCACCACGCTGGACCGCAAGCTGGCGCGGGATATGGAACCGCGAGCCGCCACACCGTCGCGGCGGCTGGAGACTGTACGGTCCCTCAGCGAGGCTGGCATCCCCGTCACCGTCATGGCTGCGCCGATGATCCCGGCGCTCAATGACCGCGAGCTGGAAGACATATTGCAGGCAAGTGCCGAAGCAGGGGCCATCTCCGCCGGCTATGTGCTGTTGCGCCTGCCGATGGAGATCAAGGGCCTGTTCAAGGAATGGCTGGCGACCACGCGGCCGGATTCGGCCGCCCACGTCATGTCGCTGGTGCGCCAGACGCGCGGCGGCGCTGAATACGATTCGGCCTTTGGAAAGCGCCAGCGCGGAGACGGGCCTTATGCCCGCCTGCTGGCCAGCCGCTTCCGCCGCGCGATTGAACGCTATGGCCTCAAGACCCGCGGCCCGGGCCTGCGCTGCGATCTCTTCGAACGGCCGCTTTCCCAGGGCAATCAACCGAGTCTGTTTTGATCCCTCCTTCGAGGCGCTCGCCTCTTTCTCCCCCTGCTTGCGGGGGGAGTGGTCCGAAGGACCGAGGGGGGCGTATGGCAGGTGTCATCTTGCCCCCTCCGCCTCGCATTCGCTCGGCACCTCCCCCGTAAACAGGCAGGGCTATCGCATATGAGCGAGGAGTTTTGTGAGGAAGGCTTCGTCCCATCCTGCGCGCTTGATTTTGCCCTTGAGAGATC
>PFFX01000093.1 GCA_002783385.1 Rhodobacterales bacterium CG15_BIG_FIL_POST_REV_8_21_14_020_59_13
TCGCGGCCACGGAAACCAATACGCCAGAGGATCTGGCGGCGTTCGAAACCGCCCTGAGGGAGGTGCTGGCATGAGCATGAACACACACGGCCGTCCGACCCGCATGGAACACGACACCGATCCCGGTGGCTATGAAACGCTCTCCGGTTCGCGTGGTCTGGACCAGGCCGAACCGCTCTTGTTCGAGCGCGGCTCGCTGGAGGTTACCGGTGTGGACCTGCCCACGCCGAAGGGCGGCCAGCACCGTCTGGGCACGGTGAAGCGCGAGGGGGTGATCGGCCTGCCGGGTCTCGCCGAGCCTGAGGCGATGCGCCATTATGTGCGCCTGTCGCGCAAGAATTATGCGATTGATCTGGGCCTTTATCCGCTCGGATCATGCACGATGAAGCATAATCCACGCCTGAACGAAAAAATCGCGCGCCTGCCGGGTTTTGCCGATATTCACCCGCTGCAGCCAGAAAAGACAGTGCAGGGCGCTTACAAGCTGATCGAGGAGCTGGCCCGCTGGCTGATGGTGCTGACCCATACGCCAGCCGTGGCGATGAGCCCGAAAGCTGGCGCGCATGGTGAATTGTGCGGGATGATGGCGATCCGGGCCGCGCTGGATGCACGGGGCGAAACCGGGCGACGGCGGGTGCTGGTGCCGGAATCGGCGCATGGCACCAATCCGGCCTCGGCGGTCCAGTGCGGCTTTTTTACTGACGAGATCCCGGCGGACAAGACCGGCCGGGTCGATATGGAGGCTTTCAGGGCCAAGCTCGGCGATGATGTCGCCGGCATCATGCTGACCAATCCGAATACGTGCGGGCTGTTTGAACGGGATATCAAGGAGATTGCCGATCTGATCCATGAGGCGGGCGGCTATTTTTATTGCGACGGCGCGAATTTCAACGCCATTGCCGGGCGCGTGCGTCCAGGTGATCTCGGCATTGATGCGATGCATATCAATCTGCACAAGACCTTCTCCACGCCGCATGGCGGTGGCGGTCCGGGCTCGGGTCCGACCGTGTTCTCTGAAGCGCTGGCTCCGTTTGCACCCTTGCCCTTCATCGTGAAAACGGCGGATGGCGCGCAGCTGAAAATGGCTGAGAATGAGGGTGATGGCGGTGGTGACGCCCGCCCGTTCGGCCGGCTGACCGCGTTTCATGGCCAGATGGGCATGTTTACACGGGCGCTGACCTATATGATGAGCCATGGCGCGGACGGGCTGAAGCAGGCGTCGGAGGATGCGGTTCTGAATGCGAACTATATTCTGGCCCGTCTGAAAGACGTGATGACGCCCGCCTTTGACGGAACCTGCATGCACGAAGCCCTGTTCGATGACCGCTTCCTGAAGGGCACCGGCGTGACCACGCTCGACTTTGCGAAAGCGATGATCGATGAGGGCTATCACCCCATGACCATGTATTTCCCGCTGGTCGTGCATGGCGCCATGCTGATCGAGCCGACCGAAACCGAGTCGAAATCGGGTCTTGACCGTTTCTGTGATGTCCTGCTGGGCCTTGCCGCTGCGGCGGCCGCCGGTGATGCGGACCGGTTCAAGGCCGCCCCGGTGCATGCGCCGATGCGGCGTCTGGACGAGACACGGGCGGCCCGTCAACCGGTGCTGCGCTGGACACCAGCGGTTCCGGAAGCCGCAGAATAATCAACAGTTAGCACCGGGTTTTGCCCGAATTCGGTCGTTTTCACTGCTATTGTGTCCGTGTGGACCTAGTGCCGATCTTGATCGTGCTCCAGGCAGGGCCATCTATGTCACGGAGCAGGAAAGACCCGAATGAATGACGCGTTGAACAATATGAGCAAGACGCCGCTGGGCAGCGCCCTTGCTACGGTTCTACGCATGGTCGGGATTGCGCTTGGTCTGGCGCTGATGGTTATTGCGATACCGCTGGCGGTGACGCCGATTCCTCTTGGTGTGCCGCTCTTCATCATCGGCACGCTGATGCTGGCGGGCAGTTCACCCCGTGCCCACAGCATGATCACCGGGTATCTGAAACGGCACCCCGGTTTCTGGAGGCGTATCAAACACTTCTTTGGCGACAAGGATGATCCGGAAGACGAAAAGCCGGCCAATTCAACATAAAAAAGCCCCGGAAAAACGGGGCTTTTGTTTTGCTGGAAAGGCTGATCAGTTCAGTTTGGTTTCGAGATCGGTCAGATCCGCTTTCAGACGGCTGGTATGGTCGGCTTTCTTTGTGTGCTCGGCGATCAGCCGGACTGCCGCATCAATTGCCAGATCGGCGGCGAGGGCCTTGACCTCGGCGACAGCATGGGCCTCGGCCTGGGCAATACGCTGCTCCGCCAGTGCCGTGCGGCGTTCCAGACGGGTGGCCAGCTCTGTCCGGGCTGCTTCACGCAGATGTTTCGCGTCTGATTTGGCCTGTTCGATGATGGCTTCGGCTTCGGCTTCGGCCTCTCGCTGCTTGCGCTGGAAGCTGGCCAGTAATTCCTGTGCCTCTTCGCGCATGCGGCGCGCATCATCCAGATCGCTGCGAATCTTTTCAGCGCGGGTATCGAGATGCTTGGCGATAATGCCGGGAACTTTGACCCAGACCAGAATGCCGAAAAATATGATAACTCCGAGCATGGCCCAGAAAGACGTGTCCTGCAGAAGATAGGTCATACGCTTTTCTCCTGCCGGCTTTCGAGGGCCTTGATGGCTTCATCCGCGTCTTTTTCGGTGACGGTCAGTCCGCCAATCAGGTTGACGGCTTCAGTTGCTGCCGAAGCCGCAATGCCGCGCACTTCCGCGAGCGCCTTTGTGCGGGCGTCTGCCAATTTGTTCTCAGCCTCTGCGGACTTCGCGGCAATCTCGGCATCGACCTCAGCGGTCTCGTCCGCGATTTCCTGATCCATGGCGGCTTTGGCCTCGGCTGCCAGATTGTGGGCACGGGCCCGTGCATCAGCCAGAGCCTGCTCATAAGCTGAACGGGTTTCATCTGCTTCCGATGAAATTTGCTGTGCCGTATCGAGATCGTCGGCGATCCGGTCACGGCGTTCCTCAATGATTCCGCCAATCCTCGGCAGGATCCACCGTGACATCAGCAGGTAAAGTGCTGCAAATGTCACCAGGAGCCAGAATATCTGCGAGGCAAAATAGGTCGGATCAAACGGCGGGAAGGCGCCGGAGGCTTCATGCTCTCCGCCGCCGGCTTCCTGAGCCGCGGTGACCGCCATATTTATCAGCGCAATGAGCGTCATTGGACGACTCTTTCCGTTAGCACAATACCGTTAACCGCGGGCAGACGCGCCCGCGGTTAAAAGAGGTTCAGCCGTCCTAGACGACGAAGAGAAGCAGAAGCGCGATCAGCAGCGAGAAGATGCCGAGGGCTTCTGTCACGGCGAAGCCGAAAATCAGCGTGCCGAATTGCTGTTGAGCAGCCGCAGGGTTTCGCATGGCACCTTGAAGGAAGGAACCAAAGATATTGCCCACGCCCATGGCGGCACCCAACATGCCGAGGCATGCGAGGCCAGCGCCGATGTATTTTCCGAGATCAATAAGACCCTGTTCCATTTTGGAGCTCCTTGTAAGCGGTCCGGTTAGATAAAGTGACTTTGCCCGTCAGTGTGCCGGGTGAAGCGCGTCGTTGAGGTAAATACAAGTCAGAATGGCGAAGACGTAAGCCTGAAGAAAGGCCACGAGGAATTCCAGCGCCGTCAGTCCGATGACCATAGCAAACGGCAGGATGCCGACGATGCCCCAGGCCGCCCCGGCAGCCCCGAGCATGACAATGAAGCCTGCGAACACTTTCAGAAGAATGTGGCCGGCCAGCATGTTGGCAAACAGACGTACGGACAGGGAAATCGGACGCGAGAGGAAGGATATCACCTCGATCGGTGTCACGATGATGTAGAGAATCGGGGGCACACCAGCAGGCACAAACAGCTTCAGGAATTTGAAGCCGTTCTTGTAGATGCCGAAGCCGACCACGATGGTCATCACCATCATCGACAGTGTCAGCGTGACAATGATGTGACTGGTGACCGTAAAGCCGTGGAAATCCACGCCGGGGATTGGCAGCGGCATGTAGGGGAACATGCCGAACATGTTGGCCGCAAGAATGAAGATGAAGAGCGAGAACACAAAGGGGAAGAAGCGCAGACCTTCATTTCCGGCCGATGACCGGACCATGTCGGCGACGAAACCATACAGGATTTCGGCAATCGACTGGCCGCGTCCGGGAACCAGCGCACGCTTGTTGGTGGCCAATGCCATCAGCAAGGTCACCGCTGCTGTTGCCAGCAACATGAAAAATGCAGAGTTCGTAAACGCCAGATTGAGGCCCGCAATTTCCAGCGGTGCGACTTCATGAATCTCGAACTGTTTGATCGGGTTCGTGTCTACCACGTCCGGCCCCTCATTTATCGCGCGAAGCGCGTTCGCTCAGTTCTTTTGCAGCGCGAACGACGTTTATCGTGCCCGCGCCAAAACCCAAAAATGTCCCGATCAGAAGTCCGAAAGGAAGGGTGTTGAAAATGCGATCAATCAGAAATCCGATTGCCGCCCCTACCAACACACCCACCATGAACTCAGTTCCGTAACGCAATCCGATGGCCCAGCCCTGTTTGGGGCGGTCATATTTACGATCTTCCGCATTCCGGATTTCGAGTCGGGCGGAAAGCCTTTTCTCGAAATCGGCGAGGCGATCTTCAGGATTGCTCCGGTCTGGTTCGTCGCGATTGGACATCATGATCATGGCGCCTCCCGGACCCCCGGAAAGCGCGCGCAAGCTAGACAAGGGGGAAGGGCAAGTCAAGCATAGGTGTGCGCCACCTATCATTTTGTATTTATTATATTATTTTATTCAGCAGCAATGAGTTGTTCGGCACGTGCGAGATCAACGGAAACCAGCTGTGAAACACCGCGTTCCGCCATCGTTACCCCGTAGAGCCGGTCCATGCGCGACATGGTCAACGGATTGTGGGTGATCACCAGAAAACGTGTCGCCGTCAGCCGCCGCATTTCGTCAAGCATGCGGCAATAGCGGTCGATATTGGCATCATCCAGCGGAGCGTCGACCTCATCGAGCACGCAAACCGGTGCCGGATTTGACAAAAACACCGCAAAAATCAACGCCGAAGCCGTCAGCGCCTGTTCGCCGCCGGACATCAGCGACATGCGTTCCATCTTCTTGCCGGGCGGACAGGCAAAGATTTCCAGACCTGCTTCGAGCGGATCATCGCTCTCGGTCAGGGCGAGCTCAGCATGGCCACCCTCGAACAGGGTTTCGAACAATTGCCGGAAATGCTGGTCGATTCGCCCGAAAGCTTCCAGCAGACGGGCGCGGCCTTCGCGTGACAGGGCATCAATGCCCTTGCGCAGGCGGTCGATGGCGGCCAGCAGATCGTCGCGCTCGGTGACCAGCTCGTCACGCTTTTCCTTCAGTTCGGCGGCTTCTGTATCAGCGCGCAAATTTACTGCGCCGAGCCGCTCACGGGTCTGGCGCGCGCCGTCCAGCTTGCGTCCCAGCTCGTCCAGATCAAGTTTTTCGAAGGCCGGTTCGACGCGCTCGGCAAGGATCAGAGCGGTTTCACCCGTTGCTTCCTTCAGGCGCGAATCTGTTTCATCCAGCCGCTCTCGCGCCGCCGCCAGACGGGCCTCGTCGGCGGCGCGTTTCTCGCGTGCGGTGGAGGCATCCCGCTCGGCATTGCGTGCCGCCGCGTCAGACGCCTTGGCTGCGGTTTCGGCACCGACGGCACGGTCGCGGGCCTCTTCTGCGTGGCGTGCCGCTTCGGACAGGGTTTCGCCAATCGCCGACAACCGGCTGTGGATCTCGCCCGGCTTCAGGCGCGCCGCTTCAAGTTCTTTTTCAGTGCCGGATTTCGTCTCTTTCAATTCGGCCAGACGATTTCCTGCGCTTTCCGCCCGGCTTTGCCATTCTGTCTGCTCCCGCCCGAGATCGGCGATTCGCTGCTGCCGGTCCGCCGCCGCCCGCGCAAGATCTTCATAGCCTTGACGGGCGTCATCGAACTTTGCGCGGGACTGATCGGCGGCTGCACGTGCGGCGGTCAGATCGTCCTGCGCCCGGGCCAGCCGGGTGTCATCCTGCAGCGAGGCCTCAGCAGTTTTCAACTGGGTGCGGGCGTCTTCATACTCAGCCGTCAGACGGTCTATTTCTGCCGTAAGCGCTGCCCGGCGTTCATTGTCGCGGGCAGCTTTTTCGCGCGCCCCGGCGGCTTTCGATTGAGCGGCGCGCGCGGCGCGTTCAGTCTCGGCAGCCTGCTCACGCATCTTGCGTTCAAACTCACGTGACTGTGCCAGAGCCAGCCGGGCTTCATCGACAGCATCCGACGCGGCCTGGATTTTTTCTTCCAGAGCCGCGGCTTCCCGGCGCGCGGTTTCGAGGCGATTGCGTTGTTCAAGACGCGCCGCTGCCGCAGACGGGGCATCGGCGCGTGAGACATAGCCATCCCAGCGCCAGAGATCGCCCTGCTGCGTGACGATGCGCTGACCGGGCTGGAGCCGGGTGGCGAAATCTGCTGCCGTGTCAGAACTGGCGACGCCGATGGCATCCAGCCGCACGGACAGTGCATCGGGTGCCTCGACAAATCTGGTCAGCGGTTCGCAGCCTTCCGGCAGATCACCGGCCCGCCGGGCCTTGCCGCCCCAATGGCGTGCGGCTTCCTCATTGAGCGAGGCTTCAAGATCGTCGCCGAGTGCCGCACCCAGAGCCTTTTCATAACCCGGCGCAGCGCGCATGGAATCGAGCGCACGGTCCTCGACATGGTTCTGTTCCAAAAGGCGTGTCAGCGTGGCGATTTCGCGCTCCAGCGCGGAGGCTTCGGACAGCAGGGCATTCAAGGGATCCTGCGTAGTGCGTTCTGTGCTTTCCGCCTCAAGCCGGGCGGCTTCGGCTTCATCGCGCGTCTTGCGGGCAGTCTCGACCTGCAATTCGGCGGTTTCAGCCGCCTTGATGACGGCCATAAGCCCGCTTTCATCGCCCTGACCGAGCAGAGCAAAGGCCTGATTGGCGCGGTCGCGTTCCATGGAGAGCCGGGAAACGCGTTGCTCGGCCTGTGTCCTGTTGCGCGCAGCAGCATCACGTTCGGCGCGGATGGCGGCGAAGGCGTTGGAGGCATCATCCAGTGCGGATTGTTTTTCCTGACGGTCTGCGTCCCGTGTACCGCGAAGTGCGGCGGCTGTTTCCATGGCCCCGGCTTCGCCATCTGCTTCGGCTTCGAGCGCGGCAATCGAGTCGCGAAGGCGGCTAATTGCGGCTTCCGCATCCTCGCCAATCAAGCCTTCACGACCAATTTGCGCCAGCAGATCGCGCAATCGCTGTTCCAGCGTTTCGATCTGACGTTCTGCGTCGGCGGCGTCACGGTCCAGCGTATCGCGTTCGCGTTCGATCCGGCGCAGCGCGGCGCTGGCTTCGGCTTCGGCGTGGCGCAAGGGATCGAGATCTGCTGCGGCCTTTTCCGCGATCAGGCTGGCAGAGGCCGCTGTTTCTGCGGCTTTATTGGCGGCTGTCCCGGAGATTTCGAGTGCTTCAGAGGCGGACAGAACCGCTGTTTCCGCTTCGCGCCAACGGCGCAGCCACAAGGCCGCTTCAAGTCCGCGTATATCGGAGGAGAGCTTGCGGTAGCGGGCCGCCTGACGGGACTGGCGTTCGAGATCGGCCTGCCGTGATTCCAGCTCGTCAATGACATCCTGAAGGCGGTCGAGATTGGTTTCCGCGCCCTTGAGCCGCAATTCGCTTTCATGGCGGCGGGCACGCAGGCCGGACACACCGGCGGCTTCTTCGAGAACTTTGCGCCGATTTTCCGGCTTGGCATTGATCAGCTCGCTGATCTGGCCCTGACGGACAAGGGCGGGGGAATTGGCCCCGGTGCCGGCATCGGCAAAAAGGAGCTGCACATCCTTGGCGCGGATTTCCTCTCCATTGACCTTGTAGCTTGACCCGGCGCCGCGAACGATGCGGCGGACGACTTCCAGTATGGTGTTGTCATTGAAACGGGCCGGGGCGGTGCGGTCTTCATTGCTTATGATCAGCCTGACCTCGGCATGCTCGCGGGAGGGGCGGGCATCGGTCCCGGAGAAGATCACATCTTCCATGCCGGAACCGCGCAAGGACTTGGCGGAAGTGGCTCCCATCACCCAGCGCAGCGCTTCGAGCAGGTTGGACTTGCCGCAGCCATTGGGGCCAATGACACCCGTCAGGCCGGGCTCGATCGAAAGCTCGGTCGAGTCCACGAACGACTTGAAGCCGGTCAGCCTGAGTGAGTTGAATTCCACGCAGTCCCGTCCCTTTATGACGGTCCTACGCCCAGTGGCTGCCGTCTAACCCATCCTATTCGCCGGCGTTTTCACCGTGCTCATAGGCCAGATACAAAATGATTCGGCGGAATGTGTCTGCATCATGTGTAGACGGCACCAATTGGCCATCCAGCATCAATGGTTCACCATCTACATGATATACATAAGTTAATCCGTCCGCAGCCGGATCAGTTGTCAGCAGATAATTGTTGATAAAAAAGGCCGGGGTTCCGCCTGCGCCATCTTCAACCGACTGTTGATGGCGCGCCAGCACACGCTGTTGCATGGCTTCGTCCTCGATGCAGGCATTGGTTTCCTCCTCGCTCAGGCCCAGAGCCTCGGCGACGCGGTAATAGACCGGAGCTGTGCTTTGTTGCTCCTGTGCGAGGCTAAAAATCTCTGTCTGGGTTTCGAACAAAAGGTGCAGGGCGTTGAAATACTGTTCGTCCGCCGCGCAGTCCGCAATCATGAAGCCGATGGCCGCCAGTTGCGGCTGGCCGGTCAGCATTTCCCGGTAGATGAAGCGCATCTCGCCGGTCGAAATGAATTCGTCCTGCACTATCGGCCAGACGGTTTCATACCAAGACCGGCAGTGCGGACAGGCCACGGAGGCATATTCCACCATCCGGATTGGCGCATCGGCTTCGCCGACCGCCCGATCGTCCAGCCGCTCTTCGCCCGGATGTGGTGTTTGTGCTGAAGCGCTTTCGGCAATCAGAAGCGCGCCAAATGCAAGTGCAAGAAGTCTGATAAACATTAATCCTCCGCCGGAGTTTCCGCTGCCGTTGCGCCGCCGGTTTCGGCCACGAAATGATCCAGAATGCGAATGAAAGTTTCCTCATCCACTGTTGCAGGAACGGTTTCGCCATTGATCATCAGCGGTCCGCCATTCCAGTAATAGACCAATTGTCCGCCGGTGCGGTCGGCATCCAGAACATGGCCGTTGATAATGAAGCGCGGTGTGCCGTCGATCCCGTCCTCGATGGCCTGATTATGCGCGCCATTAACCGCTTCACGCAATTCGGCGTTGGTGATGCATTCATTGAACTGATCGCGGGTCATGCCGACCGTCTGGGCGATGTTCCAGAACTCGTTCCGCGCCCCGGACGGGCTGCCGGCGGCCTGGAAGATGGATTGTTGCTGGTTGAACAGCAGGCCAATCACGTCAAAATAGCGGTTTTCGGGCGCACACCTTGCCAGCATGAAGCCGGCCTGGGCCAAGCGGGGTTCACCTGTCAGCATTTCGCGGAAAACAAACCGCACTTGGCCTGTGTCGATATAGCGGGATTCTATCGCCGGATAGACCTCTTCGTGGAAGTCTGCGCAATGCGGACAAGAGGTTGAGGCATATTCGATCACGGTCACCGGCGCGCTGGCAGAGCCAAGCGCGCGGTCGCCTGCGCGTTCGAACTGTGTGCCTCCGCCCGAGGACGAAGATCCACCACCGCCACATGCGACAAGAAGGGCAGCCGAAGCAATCGAGGTGAGGGCCAGGGCCCGGCGGGTAATGTTCATGCGTTTATTCTCCCCGTTCGCGGCGCTCATTCGCCCGCTCGAAACGTTTCAGCGCAGAGGATAGACGTGCATCCGGGTCAATCTCTACCCCTTCACTCATGTCTTTTTTCACTTCGCGGTCCGTGACCGTGTGAGAACCGGCCACGGTTTTACTGGGATTGCCCTGTTTGACACGAAGCCGGGTGGGTGCCGATGGGCCGGACAGGGTTCTCAAACGCTCCAGAATCCGTGGGGCGTCGGCTTCGATCAGCGTCCCGGCCGGTCCTTTGGCTATTATATATAATGTGCCGCTGCGAATGGCATCGGGGGCCGACCAGCCGGCGAGGCGGTCACCCACGATTTCGCTCCAGTGTTCGGCCAGCCGGTTGGTGCCGGGCCCGAATTTGAGCGATAGCGGTTTCAGGATTTTGGCCGCCGCCTGTCCGGCAGGCGGTGCGCCGCGATACGCCGCCTTGCCCCTGCGCTCATTGAGATAGCGCGCAGCCAGCGTTTCCAGGGTGGTGGGGCGGCGGGAGGTGGACATGACAATCATCGTTGCCTGTGAGCGCTGGCAAGACAAGTCTGTTCGCCATGAAAACCGACTCCGATTTTCCGATTGCCAGCATGCGAAAGCGGCTCCTCGCCTGGTATGAGGCCGGGGGCCGCAGCCTGCCCTGGCGGATTCGGCCGGAAGATCGCGAAGCGGGCCAGAAAGCCGATCCCTATGCGGTTTGGCTGTCTGAAATCATGTTGCAGCAAACCACTGTACCGCACGCAACGCCCTATTATCATGCCTTCCTGAAGCGCTGGCCGCGTGTGCAGGATCTGGCGAGAGCCGATGAGGACGAGGTGTTCGCGGCGTGGGCGGGGCTGGGCTATTATGCCCGGGCGCGCAATCTGCTCGCCTGCGCACGGGCGGTCTCGGAGGCTGGCGGGGATTTCCCGGCTCTTGAAAAGGACCTGCTGGCTCTGCCCGGTATTGGCCCCTATACGGCGGCGGCGGTTCGCGCAGCGGCGTTCAACCTGCCTGCCAGCGTGGTGGACGGCAATGTCGAGCGGGTGATCACGCGGATCTGCGCCATCCCCGACCCCGTAAAGACGTCGAAACCGTTGATCAAACGGATCGCAGCGGCTTTGGCCGACCCGGACCGGCCCGGCGATTATGCGCAGGCGATCATGGATCTGGGCGCGACGGTGTGCACACCGCGCTCACCGGTCTGTGCCGCCTGTCCGTGGCAAACAGAGTGCGCCGCTCATGTACAAGGCCGTCCTGAGGCGTTTCCGGTGAAATCCGCAAAGGCTGCGAAGCCGCATCGCATGGCAGTGGGGTTTGCGGTCTTCTGCGGTGACCGGATCTGGTTGCGCAAACGTCCGCCTAAAGGCTTGCTGGGTGGTATGCTGGAAGTGCCTTCGACAGACTGGCGGCCGGAAAGCTGGAGCGATGAGGCGGCGCTGGCGCTGGCGCCGTTTTCCGGCGGGTGGCAGGCAAGGGCGTCCATTCGCCACGTCTTCACGCATTTCACGCTCGAGATGCAGATGTGGCGGCGCGAGGCCGACGCCGGATGGGCACCGGAGGCGGGCGGCTGGTATGCGGTCAGCCAGATTGATCAGCTGGCCTTGCCGAGTGTCATGAAAAAGGCGGTTCTGGCAGTTGTCTAGGCTTCCATGGCGGCGCGGATTTCAGCACGCAGCGTATCGATCGGTGCGTAAGCACCCTTCGTGCGGACATGCCAGAAGGTCCAGCCATTGCAGGAAGGCGCATTCTGGATTTCGGCTCCGACCTTGTGGATGGAGCCTTCAATCTTGCCGGACAGGATGGAGCCATCAGCGCGCACGCGGGCGGTGCGCTTGCCTTTGGGGCAATAGAGCGTGTCGCCCGGCTTCACGAGGCCGAGCTCGACCAGATTTCCAAAGGGAATACGCACTTCGGCGCGTTTGGATTTGGTGACAGCCAGCGATTCAGAGGCTGCAGGCCTAATTG
>PFFX01000172.1 GCA_002783385.1 Rhodobacterales bacterium CG15_BIG_FIL_POST_REV_8_21_14_020_59_13
CGTCATCGAAATTGACAGGGACGAGTCTGAGTGATTGCCCGACCCGGACAAAAAAGCGGGCCGGATAAATCCGGCCCGCAATTGTTTGGTCGATTGAGGCGTCTCCTCCCCGAAACGCCGAAGGACTGAACGATCAGGTCCTGTCCTGTTGATTACTGTGGCGTCACAATGAGGGGACGTCAAGCATCTGTATCCCCTGTCAGCTCTGATACTGCCGGATCTGGCGCAGCAAGGCTGTCGTGGACGCGTCATGATGCCCGTCCTCGCCAGCTGTCCATTCATCTTCAAGTTTTGTGGCAAGTTTTTTGCCGAGCTCAACACCAAACTGATCGAACGCATTTATGCCGAACAAAACACTCAGGACGAATGTCTGATGCTCGTAGAAGGCCAACAAGGCCCCCAGCGATTCCGCGTCCATCACTCGCCCCAGAATGAAGGTCGAGCCACGGCCACCCGGCATCACCATGTGAGCTGCGATGTCGTGCGCTTGCTTGCCGTCTATCCCTTTTGCGGCAAGTTCGGCCAAAGCTCCGGCTTCACTTCGCCCTGTGAGCAAGGCTTCCGCCTGCGCAACGGCATTGGCAAGAAGCGCTTGACGGTGATGGGTCTCGCCGCCGCGGGCAAAGGCAATAATGTCAATGGGGATCGCCTCATGTCCCTGGTGCAGAAGCTGGAAGAAGGCATGTTGTCCATCCGGCCCCTCGCCGCCAAAGATCACGGGTCCGGCAGGAGCGTTCAATGGCGAGCCATCAGCTGTCACCGCTTTTCCTAACGACTCCATCGATAATTGTTTCAGCCAGTTGGGAAACAGGCGCAAATGCGTCGCATAGGGCACGACAGCCCACGCCTGCCGCCCGCTTATGGTCCGGTGCCACCAGCCCACCAGCGCCGATATCACCGGCGCATTGACGCTGGCTCGGGCTTGCAGGAAATGCTCGTCCATCCGCCGGGCTCCGCCCAGCAGTCGTTCAAATTCGCGCCGTCCGATCGCTGCCATCACCGACAGCGACACACACGACCAGAGCGAATAGCGACCACCGACCCAGTCCCACATCTCGAAAATCCGTTCATCGGAGACACCCAGTGCACGCGCAGCTTCAGGACGTGAGGTGGCAGCCACGAGATGGCGGCCGATACCGCCTTCCAGACCCGCCTCCAGCCAGCTGATCGCAGACTGCGTGTTCAGCGAAGTCTCCGGTGTTGAGAACGACTTGGAAACGATAAACACCAGCGTCGTCGCCGGATCCAGCCCTGACGTTGCACGTTCAAAGGCATCCGGGTCTACGCTCGACAGGAATCGGACGTCGACAGGCGCATTGGGACTGGAAAGCGCGTCATGAACCAATCTCGGCCCCAGATCGGAGCCGCCAATACCGATATGAAGAATGTGCGTAAAGGCCTCATTGCTTGATGAGACAAAGGCGCCAGAGCGGATTTCATCCGAAAAGGCGAGTGCGCGCTCCAGTTCGGCTCTGGCCTGCGTCTTGCGCGCCTCGTCCTTGCCGCCACCCCGCAGCGCCATGTGTTGAGCGGCCCTCCCTTCGGTCAGATTGACGATATCTCCGCGTCCCAGCGCCGCAATAGCAGCATCAAGGCCTGCCGCATCGGCGAGAGCGAGGAGGGCCGCAAATCCTTCACTTGAGATGTCATGTTTCGAAAAGTCAAAAATCAGCCCCGCGGCATCAAGCACGCATTGTTCCAGCCGCCGCGGTTCTGTGTTCAGAAAATCCCGCGCGTCGCGTCCCGCATCACGAATGGCCTGTGCGCGGATCGCTTCAACGGCTTGTTCACGGGTCATCACCATGATCCTTGTCTCCACGTCCGGCACGGATTGGCCGCAAAAGAGAGTCATATGCCCCTCCTTTCAGCCCTGTTAATTATATTGACCAGTGTTCAGTCAACTCCGGGAGCCCAATTTGCAGCGCTCGCAACTGATCTGCAAAACGAGGTTCAGGCCAGAGCGGCCACGGCGCGGGCCTATCCCGCACAAACCGCTCCGGATTTGCCACCGGACGATTTGCTCTTTAGCGGTTTGAGCGAGCTGTCAGTGCGCGCTATGCAATTATCCTTGTCCATGGAAACCCGAAACGGACCGGAGGATTTGCGGTGTATTTATCGCGGCATGGCGCAGGATGCTTTGAACCATCGGCAAGCCTTAACTGACGCGGACATCCGCGCCGGCCGTCTTCAGGTTTTCGCAGAACTGGCTTATTTGCTTGATCACGCTGTCGAAATCGGACCGATAGCGGATCAGGCAGACATTGCACCTTTTACAGGCGTCGATCCCGGATGTCCCCGGGGCCCTCTGCGCTAGTCGCGGCTGACAGCTTCAATGATCAGGCCGGTATTGATGAGAGGCGGCAGGATTTGAGGCTCCGAACTGCCCGGCGCATAATAGACATATAATGGGATACCGGCGGCACCATATCCGCGGATCGCTGCCGCGATCCGGTCATCCCGGTTGGTCCAGTCGGCAATCAGAACCACGACCTCATTTTCTTCGAACGCGTTGAGGACCTGCGGAGAATTCAGCGTCAACTGCTTGTTGAACTGGCAACTGACACACCAGGCTGCGGTAAAATCGATAAATACCGGCCGTCCCTCGGCGACGAGCATGTCAACGCGGTCCTGCGACCAGGGCTCTCCGGCATATTCTCCCGCGGCAGTGCTTTGGGACACGCCAAAAAGCGAAACCACCAGTACCAGAGCTCCGGCAACGGCCGCGCTGCGGGCAAGAAGCGCCGGGAATTTCAGCACCCAGACCAGGAAAGCAATCGCCAGATATCCAATCAGCAGCATCAGCACACCCTGCGATCCGCCCTGCATTGATAAGACCCAGACCAGCCAGATCGCAGCACCAAACATCGGGAAAGCCAGAAACTGTTTAAAGCGCGTCATCCAGGGGCCGGGCCGTGGCAGCCATTTCAGCAGAGACGGAAAGAAGGACAGGATCAGATAGGGCAGAGCCAGTCCAAGCCCCAGCATTAACGAGACCAGCACCAGAACATAACCCGGCTGGGAAAAGGCCAGTCCGAGCGCGCCAGCGGCAAAGGGGCCAATGCACGGCGCTGCAACGACAACCGCCAGCAAGCCGGTCATGAAAGCCCCCGCATCACCGCCCAGATTCGCCCAGCGGCTGCCAACACCTTGCAGACTTGTGCCAACTTCGAACAGTCCGATCAGATTGAGCCCGATCACGAACAGGACCAGCGACAATATGGCGACCGCGAGCGGGTTCTGGAGCTGAAACCCCCAACCGATCGGATCGCCGATCGCCTTGAAAGTCAGCAGGATCGTGGCAATCCCCAGAAAAGTCACCAACACACCCGCCAGGAACAGCAGGCCATGACGCTGCAATTCACCCGGGGCAGAGTGCGCGCGCTCGACAAATCCCAACACCTTGATCGAAAGCACAGGGAAAACACATGGCATCAAATTTAGGATCAATCCGCCAATCAGGGACAGAAACAGCGTGACCGCCAATCCGGACACCGTGACGGGCAGAGACGGCGTTGAAAAAGCATCCTGTGGAACGTCGAGGACTTTGATGCCTGGCTCGGGCGTAATGACAATGGCCTTGGCCACCCATTCATCATTTTCAAGGACCTCATAGCTTAGCACACCCTGCGGGGGCCGGGTCACACCGGAGCGCGCCTCGGGCGCAGGTTCCAGCCGCAAGGCAATGCCAGCCGCAGACTGATAAACGGACTGTTCAGCCGCGTGATTGATGACGGTATCCGAATGGGGGAAAAAGACCGGATTGCGGATTTCATTGCCATTTTCCGGAGTCGCGACAGTCAGCAATAACGATTGTGAGGATCGCGATATACCGGCAGCGATACCGCTTGGCTGTGGCACCCGGTCGAGGCCGCTCTCAATCAGCGCCGCTCCGGCGCTGTCAGCCGCCGCTTCGGCACTGACCGTCAGAAACAGGTCCAGATCAGCCGATTCCGGTATGCAGACCTCCTCGCAAACCAGCCAGCTGGTGGCGGCGCGGATTTCCAGAAAACGGCCATCAAAATCTTCGGCAATCGTCAGCGGGACGGGCAGGACAACTTCATTGCCATAGCCATAATTCATCAAGTGGCCGTAGGGAAAAGCTGATGGAGCCGGCCAGATAATCTCTCCTGCAGTCACTCCCTCTGGCAGATCCCAGACAATAAGGGTTGGCTCGCCGGAATCCCCCGGATTGCGCCAATAGGTGTGCCAGCCCGGTTCAATCTCCATCCGCAGACCGACATGGAAAGTTGTTCCAGGCGTTACAGTTACATGGTCCGCAACAAGCCAGGTCTGGACCATCGCCTCATTACCAAGCGCTGACCGCCCGGGCAGGGTGGATTGTGCCGCTGCATATGGAGCCGCCGTCAGGATGGCAATAATGAAAATCAGAAAGCGGATCATACCCTGTCACTCTTTTTAGATGACATCAGGACATATATAAAAAGGGCGAGAGGGCTACCCCTCTCGCACCTTCGTGATCACTTCGTGTTGAAAAGATCAATTGGCCTTGGAAGTTGCGGCCTGCTGACGGCGGATCGCCTTGTTCAGGATACGGTCCCAGCGATTGAGAGAAATCAGGTGTGAGTAGATGGCCAGCAGAAAGCCTTCATCCCGCAGTTTCAGATAGACATCGGTTGGCAGAGCGTTCAGCTTTTGCTCTGCAACGCCATAATATTCCGCAACCTTCTTGCTTTCACCCGTTGTATTGTCCTTGAGCGTCACGTCTTTCGGCTCGAACAGATCAAGTTCGATCAGGCGCTGGACAAACATTTCTGTGGAGCGGGCATCGGCATCAAACGCGCTGACAAACTCGATCGCTTTCTGCAAGGCTTCGGTCGGCTCGCCATTTTCGTCAAAGAACGGCAATTGACCGTTTTCGCCAATACCGTCAGCTTCAACATCAACACAGACTGTCGACGGCTGGTCCGGGCCATTGGAGGCACTGACGAAGGGATAGCGGCGGGCAAAGGCCGGCAACATGGTGTCCTGTTCGTAATTGCCATCCGCATCAATAAAGAGGTTTTCGCCCTGGTTGAGCCCCATCACCACGACCGGGAGGCGCTTCTCGCCCAGAAAGATGACCGGGAAAAATCCGGCATACTGTGTGAACTCACCGACAATGGCCGGAAGGAAGTGCGAATCCTTGAGGAAAGCGAACGCATTTTTTGGTGGCGACATGCCAAGATTACGGTGCTTTTCCTTGTTCAGTGGCTCCGGTTTCTTGTACAGTGGAACCTGTCCTGAAAGCGGTTGATTGGCAGGGGCGTCAGCCATGGCATCGTCCTTTGGTTTTCAAACTTCGGGGCTAGATAGCGAATTGAAGCGTATATCACAACGCATTGCCTCACCCGGACGTTAAATGGCCGTCCGGCGGACTGCCGAACGGCCATCAGGTGTGACATTTCGAAAACGGCTAGAAGCGTCGCCCGATCCCGATTCCGAAGACCCAGGGGTCGATATCAACATCGGCTGTGATCGCATTGTTGATCGTTACATCAGTGTTGATGTCGATATATTTGACATCAACATTGAAAAACCAGTTTTCATTGACATCGAAATCGATACCGCCCTGCAACGCGAGACCGAAACTGTTGTCATAATTGATCGACGTTGCAATGCTGCCAGCGGGAAGGTTGTCATTGAAGAAAACTGTGTAGTTGATCCCGGCTCCGACATAGGGGCGGACCGCACCTTGTGTCGGGAAGTGGTATTGCAGGGTCAACGTTGGCGGCAGCAAGCTTACGCTGCCCAGATCGATATTGCCGGCAGCGGTGCCCACGGCCATGACATCATGCGGCGACACGCCAAGGATAAGTTCGGCCGCAATCCGGTCAGTGAAGAAGTAGGAAATATCGAGTTCCGGTACGAAGCTGGTATCGATATCAACATCGCCGCCGATCGGGTTGATGGTCGCGCTTTCATTCGGCGAAACGCTGAGCAAGCGCCCGCGGACAAGCCAGTCGCCCTGGTCTGCAAACGACACCCCAGACCCGAGGATTGTTGCAAATGCGGCGGCGAATAAAGTCGATTTCATGGGAACCCCCTATGTCCATAATTGGTATGTGGACTTTAAGGGGCTCGTTATTCGTTGGCAGTGTACGAAACGCCGCGCGGCAGCCTGCCGCACCGGGCGATCTAGAAAGATACCGACAATGCCGCGCGTAAATTCCGGCCCGGCAGTGGCAGCAGGTCTTTCAGAAAGCTGGTATGCAGTCGTGCTTCCTCATCGGTCAGATTCCGGGCTTCCAGAATCAACCGCACATTATGATCCTGAACCGGTCTCAAGACGAGCTGGGCATTTACTAGCGTGTAGCTGTCCGTCGGAAGCTCGAAGCTGGTGGTATCGTCCTGTTCAGACGACCAGCGCACCTCAAGATGTGCCGTAGCAATATCGCGTTCTGCTTCGATCATCGCAGAAAGGCCGAGCGGCGGAATGCGCGGCAGATTGATACCATTATCCAGCTCGCCACGGACATATTCGGCCGTCACTTCGCCGCGGAAATCCCAGCCTCCAGCCGCACCGAACTGACGCTCTGCCCGGGCCTCAAACCCCCAAAGACGGGCATCCTGCTGTGCATACTGGAAGACCGGCAATTCCTCCTGCTCGGCACCCGTCGGGAAAAGCCCGATAAAGCCGTCATAATCAGCATAAAACAACGCGCCTTCGGCGGACCAATTGTCCCGGTCAATACGCGCCGTCAGGTCGATAGACGCCGCCACTTCCGGAGTGAGGTTGATATCGCCGATTTCAAAAGCCTGGGTCGCAAGGTGGCCCCCATTTGCAAACAGCTCGACATCAGTCGGCGCGCGTTCGGACAAGGCTCCTGTCAGAGCGACAAACACGTCCTGCCTTGGCCGGAAGAAGACAGCACCGGATCCGCTGGCAGTCTGGAAAGACCGTGAAGCCGTGGCGGTATCAACATCACGTGTTTCGGCCCTCAATCCACCTTCAAGTCCCCAACTTCCTGCATCAAACCGCTCGACAATGAAGACGCCGGTATCAGCGGTTTCCACCGGTACAATATAGGCTTCTTCGCCGACTGCCGCAAAATCACGGCTGAAGGACTGAAACCCGAACGCGCCTTCGACATTGCCGATAGGGCGGTGGCGAAGCTCCAGCCGGCCTTCCCAGCCATCATTGGTGAACACGGTTCCAACCGAACCACCTTCGATTTCGCGGTGCCGGTAATCTCCAAATCCGATAGAAAAACGGGCACGCTGGATCGGCGCGGTGCCAAAATCAATATCGCCTCGAATGTCCCAGCGATTCTGGGTCATTACCAGACGGGCCCCTTCCTCATTTGCATGTGCTTCTCCGGCAAAGGCGATATCCGGTCCGCCGGTCGCTTCTTCATGATCGTCTACATGTCCCGGCAATCCATAGGCCCCGTCGCTGGTCTTATAGGCGAGACCGATAAAACCCCAATCCCTTACATAGGAGGCCCCCAGTGACCCACTTGAAAATTCTAGATCGGTAGATGGCACCGTTCCGAAAGTTTCTTCTTCTGAATTAGCGGCCGCGGGATCCTGTCCGGCTTCTTCCAGCGCGCGTTGGCGTGCTGATTCCGCAAATCCGGGAATATCATAGTCTTCCGACGCCCGTTGCAGTCCCTCCAGATGGAAAACGAAATCACCTACAGAAACGCGAGTCCGGGCGGCAAACTGATATCCCTGATCAACACTGGTTGCTCCGGCATAGACCCGGCCTTCCATACCCCCTTCGGGCAGGCGATCAGGGACACGGCCGTCAATGACATTGACCACCCCGCCGACAGCACCTCCACCGTAGGCAATAGCCGCCGGTCCCCGCAGGATTTCCACGCGTTCTGCTTCCAGCGCCTCTGACGAAACCGCATGATCGGGGCTGGCCGCAGAGGCATCGGCCATTCCAATACCGTTGACGAGCACACGAACGCGATCAGAGCCAAGTCCACGGATCACCGGGCGGCTGGCGGCCGGTCCGAAATAGGTCGTGGTGACGCCCGGCTCGTGCGCAATCGTGTCGGCCAGACTGCCAGAAAGGTTTTCTTCGAGATGATCTGCTGTCAGGATGTCGGTGGAGCCGACAATTTCGTCGGCTAGCACCTGCAAGGGAGAGGAGGTCACAACAATGCGGTCTACGATCGGTTCATTATTGCTTTGCGCCAACACCGGAGCGCTTAATAGAGCCGCGACACAAACACCATATTTCAACGCAGACATGATCAACCTCTCGAAAATCTGCGCTTGTGATATTATAACATAACCAACACGGCAAGCATCAGCGCTCGATTTTCGCAGCCCGATTGGATTAAATTTTTGCAAGATGGCCCATAGTGATTCTGTAACCACAGCCCTGCAGCACGCAGAAACCCATTGCGCGGAACGCGGAATGCGTATGACACCGCTGCGCAGGAACGTTCTCGCCCTGCTCGTCAAGGCGGGCGAACCGGTCAAGGCTTATGACCTTCTCGATCAGATGCGGTCAGAGGACGGCTCCGCCAAACCGCCAACGGTCTATCGTTCTCTGGATTTCCTGATGGAGGTCGGTCTGGCCCACAAGGTAGAGGCCCTCAATGCCTACATTGCCTGCGCGCACTGTCACGACAAGGGAGGGGCCGAGCTCTATATCTGTGGCAAATGTGGGTCGGTCGATGAGCGCCATGGCGCACCCGAACCGTTGAATGCGCCCACCGGTTTTGAAACACAGCGTTCGGTCGTGGAACATTATGGCCTCTGCGCAAAATGCCATTAGCGGCATCAGGTGGGGCTATGATTGAGTTCTGGCGGGGATGCGCCAACGCGTGGGAATGCGATGAGCTCGGCCATCTCAATGTCCGCTTCTATCTGGCGAAGGCGTGGGAGGCAGTCGGCGATCTGGCCGACCGCATCGGCATGCCGGGTGCTTTTGGTCCGGGCAGTGTCGCGACTTTGTTGCCGGGCGAAATTGTCATCCGCTATCTCAGTGAGGTTCACCCGGGGACACCGCTGCTGATTGAAGGCGCAGTCATTGACGTCAAATCGAAGACCGCCCGGATATGCCTGATTGTCCGCAATGCAGCTTCTGGCCAGATCGCCGCCATTTTCCAGATAACACTGCGCCATTGCGTTGCCGGCCGGCGCAAGAGTTTTGATTGGCCGGAACGTATCCTCAAGAAACTCGAGGCTCTGCAAGGAGCGCTTCCACAAGAGGCACCCCCCCGCAGCCTGTCTGACGCGCGCGCGCGCAAAGTCATACGCTTGCAGGATGCCGATGCACTGAACCTGACCGAGATCGGGCGAGGCCGCATTAATCCGGAAGATTGCGGACCTTTCGGGCAGTTGATGCCGGAGCATTTGCAGGGGAAAATTTCAAACGCGGCGGCCAATTTTTCAGAAGCCTTCCCCGAACAGACCGCTGCGCATGCATCGGGCGAGATCCGCATGGGCGGTGCCCTTCTCGAAGGCCGCATCTGTGTTCGCCGATGGCCCACAATTGGCGACGGCTATGTCATCCGCTCTGGTGTGCAGAATGCAGACCGCAATGTCCGGTCCATCATTCACTGGGTGTTCGATCGCCGCGGACGCTTGTTATGGTCGATGCAGGGCATCGCGGCCATTATGGATCTGTCAGCCCGAAAGCTGATCAAAGCCGATGATGACACGCTGGCCGCCTTGCATTCTGTCTGCAAACCGGACCTGAGCCTCTAATTTGCAAGACTTCGGGCACGGGCACGGGCGGCGACCGCTTGGCCATCCGTTTCAGCGACATTGGCGGCCTGTTCGTACAGGGCGCGTGCCGCATTAACATCCCCGCGCGCCACATGCGCTTCTGCCAGCGCGATTACCGCATCAAAACGTCCCGGCTCGAAGGCGATCACACGTTCCAAAAGGACAGTTGCTTGCTCTGCCTGGCCTGCCTCAAGCAAACATTCTGCATGCCGTGTCAGGGCATCTATGTCCCATGGGTCGGTTTCAACCGCAGACGCTGCCTGACTGCAGGTATCATTGCCTGGGGAAGCATTTGCCGCTTCCGCCGAGGCGATTTCCTCAGCCTGTGGCGCAGCAGGATATGAAGGTGAGCTTTCCGCCGAAGCTGTAGAAACAGACATTTCTGCCGCAGGCACATCGGGGATATAAACCGTGTCAACTTCCGCAGCGATGGAAACCCAGCTGAGACGATAACCGCTTTCCGTCGGCAGGATTTCTAGTCCGTCAGCCCCGTCTGGCAACTCGATGCGGATCAATTGTCCGGTTTCGGACGGCACGGCTTCAATCGCCCGGATCCATTGCCCGCCCGCTGCTTCAATGCGGCGGGAGCCTGCCCGCTGCCCGGTCAGTTCCAGCTCGATCACGCGGCCATTGATGCGTGAGGCAAGTAATTCAGGGGCGTTATCAAAGCCGATAAAAATCGCTGCCTGACCGCCGGAACTCAGCTCGCGTAAATCGCTGATATCCGCAGCTGCAACAGCGGAGAAAACAAGCCCTGAAAGGCAGGAAAGGAGGTGCCGGCGCATGCTTTTCCAATTGGGCCGCGCCGGTTAAGGAAGACCTAACTGACGGGCGCGCGCGGGCCAGCACAGGAATCATATCCGAACGCCCCGATCAGCGTGCCATTGGCTTCGCGTACCGTTTCATAGATGTAACAGGCCTCCCCGCGCGCCGGCAGTTCCGAGCGGACGAAAATTGGATCGGCCTCACCCAGGCGGACATCGACGGCGGTGAGCGGAACGACCGCATTCACCCGCGCATCATTCACCGTGATGCATTCCCAGCGATTGCCCGAATAATCCGCCATCCGTACTGCCGTTCCGCTGGCGGTGGAATAGGCGAAGGTGACATGATCGGCCTCGTTGCGGAGTTCTGACATACACAGATCAATCGCCGGCATCCAGTCGGCCAGATAATTCGACCACCGGTCATTGGCTGCATGTTCTGATGCGCATCCGCGATAACGCTGACCGCCAATCACAAGCGTGGCAAAATAGGATTGATCTCCATTGCCGCACGGGCCCGCCTGCAACAGGATGAACACCTCGTGGCCATCCTGTGTTTGACCGGTGAAGCGGCGGACGCCCTCATTGAGATAGGGCTCTTCCATATCCAGCGCAGCAGAAACATCCTCTCCAGAATCAGAAAAAGTGAAATCGACATCAATCGATTGCGCGGTGGAGCGGTAGATCATGGCCCCGTCCCAGCCCGCATCACTGCTCAAGACATAACCGAAATGGTGGTCCGGAAGCTCGGCTGAGCGTTGCGGCGCATAATCGAAAGCATTGCTGGCCAGATTGCCGCCCGGGCCGGTTGTGGCACAAGCTGTAAGGCCCGCAGCGGTAAAGAGTAATGTCAAAATCCGTATCATGGTGCGCCCCCTGCACGATATCCCCGATGATGATATCGATAGTGCCACAAAACCCGGAGGCTTGCACCTAGGGTCAGGACCAGTTAATTTGACTGAAATGGCGGCCCGGGATGACAAGAGATGCGAGGAAAAG
>PFFX01000127.1 GCA_002783385.1 Rhodobacterales bacterium CG15_BIG_FIL_POST_REV_8_21_14_020_59_13
GCCGTGTGCAGCCGGCCGGCCGCCGCCCCGATAATTTCCTTCAGCCGCGCCTCGATATTCATGTGAACATCTTCCAGCGCTTTTGACCATTGCATCTCGCCGCGCTCGATCTCTGCACGGATCTGCGTGAGGCCCTGTTCTATTTTCGCGGCATCTCCGCTTGAAATAATGGCCGTTGCGGCCAACATTTGCGCATGAGCAATGGATCCGGCAATGTCCTCGAAGGCCATGCGCTGATCGACATCGATCGAGGCATTGATGGATTCCATGATCTCCGACGGGGAACCGGAAAACCGGCCGCCCCAGAGCGCGTTTGATGTATCTGTCTTTCCGTCCGTCATGGCCGGCCCCAGTCAAAAGGTTACTGCGATGAATGTCTCGCCTGTCAAAATCGGAATTATCACATGCACGGTCATATTGCTGGCGGCAATTGCCTATGTGCTGTTTTCCGGAATGCAGGGGCCCGCGCCAACAGGGCTGGCAAGCCATGCCGAAGGCAACATGTCGGCCTTCGTGTCACTTGATGATGCGCCGCCGCGCCCCTCCCACACCTTTATCGACCCTGCCGGTGTCGAACGCACGCTGGCAGATTTCGAGGGGCAGGTAATACTGGTGAATTACTGGGCAACCTGGTGCGCGCCATGTGTGGTGGAAATGCCGGCGCTCGACGCGCTTCAGGCGCGTTATGGCGGAGAGGAATTTCAGGTCGTCACGATCAGCGCGGACCGGCGCATAGAGGAGGCTGAAACCTTCTTCCGCGATGCCGGACTGGAGCACCTGCCGATTTATCACGACAATTCCTTCGCCGGCCCAACCGCTGTCGGTGCGCGCGGATTGCCCATGTCGATCATTTATAACCGGAGGGGCGTCGAGATGGGCCGCATGCCTCGCGATGCCGAATGGAATAGCGAAGAAGCTTACGCATTGATCGAGGCAGCGATAAGGTTGGGATAACAAAAACCCCGGAGCCAGGCTCCGGGGTTTTCTTCAAGCGTTATGGGCCGTTATTAAAGCCCGATCTTGGTGAGCTCCGCTTCCAGTTCCGGCAGCGCGTTGAAGAGATCCGCCACAAGGCCGTAATCCGCCACCGAGAAGATCGGCGCGTCTTCATCCTTGTTGATCGCCACGATGATCTTGGAATCCTTCATGCCGGCGAGGTGCTGGATGGCACCGGATATGCCGACGGCGATGTAGAGCTCGGGTGCGACAACCTTGCCGGTCTGGCCGACCTGGTAATCATTCGGCACATAGCCGGCATCGACTGCAGCGCGCGAGGCACCGACAGCGGCATTCAACTGGTCGGCAATCTTGTCCAGCAGGACGAAATTGTCGCCGGACTGCATGCCGCGGCCGCCGGAGATGACGATCTTCGCAGCCGTCAGTTCCGGACGGTCCGATTTGGACAATTCCTCGGAAACGAATTCCGACTTGAACGGGCCGGACGGCGCCTCAATCGTCTCGACACTGGCCGTGCCGCCGTCACCGGCTTTTTCGAACGTCGTCGGACGTATGGTGACGACTTTTTTCGCGTCGGTGGATTGCACCTTCATCATGGCATTGCCCGCATAGATCGGGCGCACGAAGGTATCTGCGCTTTCCACCGCAGAAATCTCGGAAATCTGCATCACGTCCAGCTTGGCCGCGATCCGCGGGGCAAAATTCTTGCCCATGGTCGAGGCAACGGCCATCAGCACATCATATTTGTCCATCAACGGCAGGATGAGGGCTTCCATGGCTTCTGCTGTCGGTTTGGCAAAGGCCTTGCCATCCGCATGAAGCACTTTGGAGACGCCCTCAATTCCGGAAACAGCCTTGGCGATATCGCCAGCGTCCGATCCGGCCACGAGGACATCAACATCTCCGCCAATCGCCTTGGCGGCGGTCACCGCGGCGCGTGTGGCGTCGTTCAGGGCGGTGTTATCGTGTTCAGCAACGATCAGGATGCTCATTTAGATAACCCCTTCCTTGTTTTTCAGCTTGTCGACCAGCTCGGCAACGCTCTCGACCTTGATGCCGGCTTCGCGCTTTGGCGGTGCGGTTACTCCCAGAACTTTCAGGCGCGGCGCGATATCGACACCAAAATCCTCAGGTGTCTTCGCATCGATCGGCTTGCGCTTGGCCTTCATGATGTTTGGCAGCGACGCATAGCGCGGCTCATTCAGGCGCAAATCCGTGGTGATGATCGCCGGCATTTCGACAGAAATGGTTTGCAGCCCGCCATCAATCTCACGGGTGACATTGGCTTTGCCATTGGCGATCGCGACTTCCGATGCGAACGTCGCTTGCGGCCAGTCCAGCAGGGCTGCCAGCATCTGTCCGGTCTGGTTGGAATCATCGTCAATGGCCTGCTTGCCGAGGATGACCAGTTCCGGGCCTTCTTCGGCGACGATCTTGGCCAGCAGCTTGGCGACGGCCAGCGGTTCGACCGGCTCATTCGTCTGGATCAGGATGCCGCGGTCGGCACCCATGGCGAGCGCGGTGCGGATCGTCTCCTGCGCCTGTTGCGGCCCGATGGAGACGACAATGATTTCATCAACGCCGCCCTTTTCCTTCATGCGCACGGCTTCTTCCACCGCGATTTCGCAGAAAGGGTTCATCGACATTTTGACATTGGCGAGATCGACACCGCTCTGGTCCGGTTTGACGCGGACTTTCACATTGTAATCAACCACCCGTTTGACGGGCACGAGTATTTTCATGGAGCTTCCCCGGTCTGCACGGGACAGGCCGTCCCGCATCAATCCACTGGTCAACGAAATAAGCCGCGAAACTGCAATCGCCCACAGCGGAAGTCAACGGCTGTGCGGCACCGCATAATGCCGCATGCAGAAAGGCCGGCCCCACGGGACCGGCCTTTGATCAAAGTGACGTCAACGTCATCTATTCGGCGTCGTCTTCAGCAACCGAAAGCTCGGTATTGATCGTCAGGACGACTTCATCGGAAACCGGTCCCGCATAGATACCAATCGTTGGGCCCCAGTCACTTCGGACCAGTGTTCCGGTAGCGGTAAAACCGGCCGTGCCATCCTCGCGCAGATCGTTCAGCGTGACATCCAGCGTTACCGGAACCGTCACGCCAATAATCGTCAGATCGCCAGACATGGTGCCGGTCACGCCGTCTTCGGTTTCAAAACCGGTCGCAACAAAATGCGCAGTCGGGAATTCGGCGGTGTTGAAAACCTCGGCGGAATTCAGATGCCCGATAAAGCGGTCATGATGGGCACCGGCCCACAATCCATCAATCAGACTGAAGGTGATATCGACGCTCGAATTTTCCGGATTTTCGAAATCCAGAAGCAGCGTGCCTTCATAATCGGTGAATTGCAGAGACTGGCGCGACAGGCCCTGGTGCATCCAGCTGGCAGAAATCTCGGTATGGCCGCGGTCAAATTCATAGGCGACCGGATCGGCAAAGGCGGCAGCCGCGGTCAGAGCGGCAACAGCAGTGGCGGTCAGGATTTTCATGGTTTAACTCTCAATGGCTAACGGTGTTATCGGCTATACGCCGCTTGTGGCCAAAGATAGTCGGTGACCACTCAGAGTGAAGCCCGGACACGCGCAATTGATCTGTTCCGGCCAGGAATTAATCGCGTGATGCGCCCGGCACCCATTTCACATCGGCCCGGCCCTCGTCATTGGCGATGCGAGCCAGCACAAAGAGCAGGTCGGACAGCCGGTTGAGATAGCGCACAGTTTCCGGGTTCAGCCGTTTGTCGGTCTGTTGAAGCGCCACTGTCCGGCGCTCGGCCCGGCGGCAGATCGTCCGTGCCAGATGCAGACGCGCGGAGGCGTCACTCCCCGCAGGCAGAATAAAGCTGTCGAGCGGATCCAGCTTGGCATTCCACCGGTCGATTTCACCTTCCAGCGCCTCGACCTGCTTGGCAGTTATCCGCAAAGGCTCGAACCCTGGGTCCACGCCTGCATCAGGCACGCAAAGATCCGCGCCGAGGTCGAATAGCTCGTTCTGGACCTTTTCGAGAACGCGGTCCTCTGGCGTACCGGAGAGGGCTGAACGCGCCAGCCCGATGACGGCATTGGCTTCATCGACCGTGCCATAGGCTTCCACGCGGATATCGGTTTTATCCACTTCGGACATATCGCCCAGACGCGTCCGGCCTTTATCGCCGGTCCTTGTATAGATCTTGGTCAGGCGCACCATGGGATTCGCGTCCTCATCATTCCGGTTGCCGGGTAAACTGGATCAGGCAGGATAGGCTTTCAAGACAGGATCATAGTCAGGGGCAGTCCGATGCTTCGTTTCACCCTTCCGCTTTTCTTGCTACTGGCACCTGCCGCGCAGGCGCGTCAGGACGTTCAAACCCTCGCGGACGGTCTGGTTGAGGCTGGTTCTCCGGGTGCTGTGGTGATGCTGATCCAGAACGATCACCAGCAGATCGCGGTCGCCGGTCTGCGCTTGTCCACAGGTGAAGCCGCCATCGAAGAGTCCGACGCCTGGCATCTGGGATCAAACACCAAGGCGATGACCGCCGTCCTGGCCGCCCGTCTTGTCGAACGGGGCCTGATAGACTGGGACGCGACAATCGGGGACACGCTGGGTGACGATTTCGATCGCATCGACCCTGTTCTGACTGAGGCGACGCTGGCCGATCTGCTGCAGCACCGGTCGGGTATGAAAGCCAATACAGGGCGGGTGACCTCGTTGGCGATGTCCGGCCTTTTCGGCGCGCGCGATGCGCAAGCCGACCGCCATACCTATCTTCGCGATCTGCTCTGCAATCCGGCAGGCGCACGCGGGGATTTTCTTTATTCCAATGCCGGTTATGTCGCGGCCGCCATGATGCTGGAAGCCGTGTCCGGGCAAAGCTGGGAGGATTTGATCCAGACCGAAGTCTTTGACGCGCTGGAACTGGTCAGCGCCGGTTTCGGTCCACCTCAGGGCGATAATCCGCAAGGCCACCGGACGGGCCTGGGCCGCTTGGCGCCGGTTGGCACCAATGCCGTGGCCGATAATCCGCCCGCCATGAACCCGGCTGGCCGGGTGCACATGTCGATGCCGGACTATGCCATCTTCCTGCAGCTGGTTCTGGCAGGTGCACGCAGCGAGGAAAATGATTACCTCTCTCGTGACAGCTGGCAAACCCTGCTCACCCCGCCGGACGGGTCTGACTATGCGATGGGCTGGGGAGTCAACGCCGACGGCTCCCTGCGCCATGCCGGATCCAACACGATGTGGTTTGTGCAGGCGGTGATCTGGCCGCAGCAGGGCCGCATCGCCGTGGCTGGCGTCAATGACGGGCGGCTTGACGAGGTGGCCCCACGCGTCCGTGCGGTTCTGGGCGAACTGGTGCCGGAATAGGTCGTCAGCCTGTCATCGCCCCTTTGGTGATAAAGCCGAGCACCATCAGCATTATGGCGGCGAACTGGATGCCAACCCGGTAGCGCATCAGGATATTCGAGCGTCCGGGCGCACCTTCGCCGCCCCGTGCCATGTTCACAAAGCCGAGGATCAGTGTCACCAGCACAGCCAGCAGCGCCACCATAATCAGTATATTCAGAAAAATAATCATGATGCCTCACATAGGCTCGCAGCGGCGGCGGGTCCAATCACGCATTGTCGCACCTAACTGCGCCAACGCAATGTCACGGGCTCCTTGACCGGATTGACGAAGGGTTCACCGGTCGCGCGATGCGTTTCCCAGTTCCGCCGCAGCGCCAGATACCATTTTGCCGGAATGTCGCTGTCATGGATGAACATTTGCGGCGGATCATAGGACATGCCGATGGCCTGGGCATCGACCGCTGTTGAATCCTGCCCCATGAATATATGCACGGCCTGCCGGATCAGCCATTTCGGGACGAAGCTAACCACCGGATGATTCCAGTAAAGTATGATCGAGATGATGGTCTTTGACTCATTGACGGGCGTCACAATGGTGACGGTGGTGACATGCTTGTCGCCAGCCTTCATGTATTCCGGGCGCAGGCCGGGCAATTCCAGCTGGATTTCGGTCGTGATGCCGGTACCGAACAGCTTGTAGATGAAGGAGTTGGAGGAAGGCTTGTGCGGCAGCATGGAAAAGCCGCGCTCGATAGGGCCGAACGTCTTCTGCTTTTCATGCATGGTTTTCGGCGTCCGCCACCAGGACTGGTTATGGATGTAGGGGATATGCGCCGGATCCATCAGGCTGATGACGGCGGCATCCATGTCGCAATTGAAATCGCCCTCGTCATGCATCCTGACTTTTGAATCGGCAGGAATGTCGAGCACCGGCGGATCAAGGCACGGCTCGGCCTCCGAATCATATCCGAACCAGATCCAGATCACGCCATAGCTTTCATGCACCGGAAAGATTTTCGCCTTGATCTTCGTGATGTCCACCCCTTCGCTTTGATCGGCCGTCAGCGATGGAATGTTGGCGCACTGGCCATCCGGGTGGAAGCGCCAGCCATGATAGGGGCATTGCACCTGCGTACCGGTCTCTGTTTTCACCATTTCGCCACCCGACAGCAGGATGGCGCGGTGCGGACAGATATCCGTCATTGCGAACGCCTCGCCGTCATGCGTGCGGCCAAACAGGACCAGCTCTCCCAGACGTTCCTTCTGGACCATCTGGCCGGGTTTGATCTCGCTGCCGACGATTCCGAAATACCACAGGTCGCGCAGGAAAGGATCATTTTTGGCGTTAGATTTTGTCATGGACCTGTCTCTATCCGCTCGCGGGTGGTTTAGCCAAGCCGCGAGTTGCCGCAGTCTGTGATTTGCGCTGCACCCTCCATACCCCGGTCAGCACCAGGGCCGCGCCGGCATACTGGAGGGCAGCAAATGCCTCGCCGAACATCAGCCAGCCCGCAATGGACGCGACAACCGGCTGTATCAGGATGATGATGGAGGCCACCGAAGCCGGAACCCGTCCCAGCCCGAAGGCCACACCGCCCTGTCCGACGATCTGTACACCCACCGCCAGACCCAGCAGCACCAGCCAGTCAGTCAACGTTCCCGGCAGTATATTTTCTCCGAAGCCGAGCGCCGTCAGCGCCAGAAGCGGAGCCGACACCAGCGTCGTGAAAAAGATCACCGTGCCGGTCGAGGCAAAGCGGCGGGCCTGCCGGATGGCGAGGATATAGGCGGCATACCAGACCGCCGTCCCGACCGAGAGCAAATCCCCCGGCCAGCGCTCCGGTGCCACGGTGATGTTTCCGGCTGACAAAAGCGCGGCACCCGCCACCGCAAGTCCGGCAGCAAACAAAAATTGCCGCGTGAGGGTTTCCTTGAAGATCAGCCATGTGGCGAGGACCACAAAGACCGGCTGCAGATTGGCCAGGAAGGTCGCATTGGCGACGCTCGTGATCTTGATGCCGGCATGCCAGAAGGCCAGATCACCGGTAAATAACAGGCCGGGCAGGCCCAGATAGGCCCAGCGCTTCCAGCCGGTCGGCGTATCAGCTTTTGCAGGCGGATTTCTGTCAAACTGCATCCACAACAGGGCAAAGGGGATGGCCAGCGCCATACGCCAGAAGCCAACCGTCTGCGGCCCGAGCTCGGACAGTTTGACCAGGGGCGCAGCCATGCCGATGGCCATCGCCCCCAGGATCAGAGCAATCAGGCCGGTCAGAACGGATTTCTCGGATGTTTCGGTCATACAGCTCCCCTTAGCCCCGCTAATACTCATTTCGGCAAAAGGAAAGTCACCAATTGAAACCGGACTGCAGGCGGATGTCCTCAGGCCGGCTTCCGTTTGCCCGCAACGCCCGCAGGGTTTGCGATTTGTCGCGCTTGGTAAAGCGCGCCCCGTCCTCTCCGGATATCAGGCCATGATGCCGGTAGATCGGTACCGGAAGACCGAGCAAGGCCTGGATTATGCGGTGAATGGTTGTGGCGAAGAACAGATCCTGGCCGCGAATGACATGGGTCACACCCTGCAGCGCATCATCCAGCGTCACGGCGAGATGATAGCTGGTGCCGATATCCTTGCGCGCCAGAATCACATCTCCGATCAGGTCCGGCTGTATCGCACAGGTACCGGTTTCGCCATTCGGGCCTTCGCCTTCCTCGGTGAAAGTCAGGCCGGGCTGATCACCCAGCGCCGCTATGGCCGCCGCCATCGACAATCGCCAGGCGAAAGCCTCCCCCGCCGCAATGCGGTTTGCTTCTTCTTCGGGGCTCATCTTTTCAGCCGGGCCGGGATAGATCACACCGTCCGGACCTTCGCCGGGATGATGCGGGGCGCGGGCGATTTCATCCATCACTTCCTTGCGGGTCTTGAAACAGCGATAGATCACGCCCGTCGCAATCAGCCGGTCCAGCTCGGCGCGATAGTCATCGAAATGCTCGGACTGCCGCCGCACTGGCGTCTCCCAGCTCAGCCCCAGCCAGGAAAGGTCTTCATATATGGCGGCTTCAAATTCGGGTTTGCAGCGGGTCGTATCGATATCCTCGATCCGTAACAGGAAGCGCCCGCCCGCCTCTTGCGCTGCCTGCCAGGCGGTCAGCGCGGAATACGCATGCCCGAGATGCAAAAAGCCTGTGGGCGAGGGCGCAAAGCGGGTGACGAAATCACTCATGCCCTCTGTTTCGCGCCTGCGCTTGCCCGCTTCAAGTCCTCAATCCACGCCCTATAGTTTGCGCCATGATGATTGACGGACCCAGACAGCCCCCCGCCAACGGGCAAAGCCCGCGCAAACTCGCCATTCTCGTGCATGGCTATGGTGCCAATGGCGAGGATCTGATCGGCCTTGCTGGCCAGTGGGCGCAAGACCTGCCGGATGTGCAATTCGTGGCCCCCAATGCGCCCCAGCCCGTGCCGGGTGCGCCCAATGGCTATCAATGGTTTCCGATCACGCGGCTCGATCCGCAGGAAACCAATCGCGGTGTTGAATCTGCCGCCCCGGTCCTGAATTCCTTCATAGACCAGGAAATCGCCCGCTATGGGCTTGCTGATCGTGATGTGGCGCTGATCGGTTTTTCGCAAGGCACGATGATGTCCCTGCATTGCGGTTTGCGGCGAGAACAGGCTCTGGCCGGTATTCTGGGTTATTCCGGGGCCATGCCCAGCCGCATGACGCTGAAGGACCAGATCCGCTCACGACCGCCCATACAGCTCATCCACGGGGACCGGGACGAGGTTCTGCCGCTGGGCATGATGTTTGATGCCGCGCAGGGTCTGTGCGAGGCCGGAGCCTCCTGCCAGTGGCATATTTCGCCGGGCATCCCGCATGGCATCGGCCCGGACGGGCTGGAAATCGGCGGCCGTTTTCTGTGTAGGGTCTTTTCCGGGGCTTACGCCTGAGTCCTGAGAAAAGGTTAACGCCTGCGTCATAGGCGTGTTACGTCTAAGGCGGTATAAATTGACCAAAGACGGACATCGGCGTGATTCGCTGGGAATCCCGCCGGTTGACCGGACCGGGAGGTGTGTGTTCAGGATTTTTGATTGGCATATGCACGTATATGGCCCCGCCCGCAATATGGGAGGGCGTCATGCAAGTGCTTGATAAAGCCCCGTCGGGCTGGCCCTGTCTGGTCCTAAATGCGGACTATCAGCCTTTGTCCTACTGGCCGCTGTCGGTCTGGAGCTGGCAGGAAGCAATCAAGAATGTCTTCCTCGAACGCGTCACCGTTGTCTCCAATTATGACGACCTCATCCATTCCCCGTCGATGGAAATGCACGCCCCGTCCGTGGTCGCGCTGCATGAATACGTCACCCACAACCGCGCGCCAGCCTTCACCCGTTATAATGTCTGGCTGCGCGACGGCTTCAGATGCGTCTATTGCGGCCGCGACAAGGTCGATGATCTGACTTTCGACCACGTCCTGCCGCGTTCGCAAGGCGGCAATACCTCCTGGGAAAATATCGTGGCGGCCTGTTCGCCCTGCAATCTCAGGAAAGGGGGCCGCACACCCCGGCAGGCCGGCATGAATCTGCCAAAGCCCATTCGTCCGAACATGCACCAATTACAGGCCCAGGGCCGCCGTTTCCCGCCGAAATACCTGCACGCCAGCTGGCTGGACTATCTCTACTGGGATACCGAGCTGGAGCGTTAGCGTTTTCAGCAAAAGTGGATGCCGGTTTTGAGGTTCGAAAACGCGGCAAAAAAATCAGATTTTCGTCGTAATGCTGATCGCTGTGCGGCAGCCGGCCTCGATCAGGCGTGATAAAAGCGGATAGCCGAACGCCTCTTTCGCGCCTTCATCCACGGCCAGCGCCTTGTGCGCCACTTCCTCGTCCCGGAACTGCGTAAAGGTCGTGGCCAATTCGTCCTCGCCCGCCGTCTCCAGCTTACCGATCTGACCGCTATAATGGCCCTCAATCACCGTCTCGACGGCCTCGGTGCAGGCATGGGCGGCTTTCTCGCCCATCAGCGCGGTGGCGACGCCCAGCGTCCGTCCGGCAATCTTCCAGATTGGCATCAGCGCCGTCGGGCGAACCGCGCGCGTACGGATAAAACCGTCAAAGGCATCCAGATGCGTCTGCTCGTCCTCGGCCATGTGGCGCAGCTGGTTTGCAATGCGGACCTTGGACGGGATTTTGCCAAACACCGCCAGCTGGCCCTCATAGATCGCGACCGCGCCATACTCGCCGGCGTGATCAACGCGGATCATCTCGGCGATGCGCGCGTCATCGGCCTTGCGGCCGGGCAGGGGCGGGCGGGGCGCGCGGCTCATCAGCGCCTGATCCCGATAAAGACAGAGGCAGCGGCCAGCACCGCCGACATCAGCGCATTATAACCGGCCATGGAAATGCCCAGCAGCGTCCACGCCGCTTCATCGCACAGCACCACCGGCCCGCCGCCATCAAGGACGGAGAGGAGATCCGCGGACGACAGGCTGATATTGGCCCCGACCGTGCAGGTCGAAGGCCCCTCCCACCAGTCATACTCGATCCCGGCATGCCAGAAGGCAAAACCGGCCGAATAGATATAGATCGCGCCGATCACGAGGCAGATCCAGATCGCATAGGCCCGCAAGCCCGGCACCAACATCAGGCCAAGCCCGCCAATCACGCCCACGCCAATCACGGCCTGGTGGATGTGGCGCTGGTCATAGCACAGCGCGCACGGATCATAGCCCAGCACATACTGGAAGAAATACGCGCCGCCGAGAATCAGCGCCGAGGCCAGCGCCGCCAGAAATGGCCAGCGCTGCTCGGTCAGGAGGGATGTAAGAGCGTTCATGGCCCGGACACTAATGCGCGAAGCGTCTGACGAAAAGCGCGCAATGCGCCGCAGCCTGACCTTGGGGTCAGGACCTGTTAATTTGACTGAAATGGCGGCTGCGATGACAAGAGATGCGAGGAAAAGCCCGAAGCGCGGGGCCAATCCCCCGGT
>PFFX01000019.1:0-8441 GCA_002783385.1 Rhodobacterales bacterium CG15_BIG_FIL_POST_REV_8_21_14_020_59_13
TCACCTATCGCCACGCAAACAATCCGCTGATCGATAGACGCATTCTGGACTCGCGTCACGCCTACGGCATCAAGCTGCTGACAGCGAAGGGCGGGGTGGGCGCGAAGGAATTGCTCACAAATCTGAAGCAGGGCATGTCCGTCGCGCTGATGAATGATCAGAAAATGAATGACGGAATTGCGGCTCCCTTTTTCGGCCATGACGCGATGACGGCATCAGGTCCAGCAAAGATGGCGATGCGATTTGGCGCGCCGATTATTCCGGTCGGAGTGCGCAGACTGGGAGGAACGCAGTTTCGCGTCACCTTCTTCGAGCCGATCCCGCAGTCACAACTGGAAGATAAATCCGCCGCCGTTTTTGAGACGGTTACCCGCATCAATAATTGGGTGGAGGACCGGATCATCGAGGCCCCGGAACAATGGTTCTGGGTTCACCGCCGGTGGGACAAGGCGATCTACCGCAAGGACGCCGGATCAAGCGTCAGCACCAGCGCCGGATCAATATAGCGGTTACGCCATTTGATCCGCCAGTCGAGATGCGCACCTGTCGCACGTCCACCCGAACCGATCTCCCCGATTTGCTCGCCCTGTTCAACGATATCGCCAGCCTCGACCTGAACTGCCCCGAGGTGAAGGAAAGCGCTGGTGAAACCCTGCCCGTGATCAATGAAAATCAGCCCGCCTTCATAATACATGTCAGGATTAGCTAGCGTAACGATGCCAGCAGCCGGGGCATAAACCGGCGTGCCGGCGTTATTGGCATAATCCAGACCGTAATGCGGACGTCGCGGCTCGCCATTGTAAAAGCGCTGCGAGCCGTAAACTCCGGAAATAATGCCCTCGGTAGGTGCAATAAATCCCTCAGCAAACCCGGCCTCTTCCCAACGGCTGGTATAGGCGGCGGCCTTCATGCGGGATTGTTCGCGGATCAGGGCAAGCGCCTCTGCCGGTGGGTTAACCGTTTGTGGCGGCACACCCTCCACACGTTGAATATTGTATTCACGCTGTTCGATCGGATGCACCTGCTCGATCAATTCACCGGATGGCAGCGCTGCCGTTAGCGTCATTTCTTCATCGCTGTCGCGGTTGATCCCGAGAATGACCCATCCGCCGCTGTCGGCCGTTCCGGACTGATCTCCCAGCGATATGATAGTGCCGGGTTCTGCCCGGCAGATAAGGGCCGCCCCTTCGATATACTGGCCGATGCAGCTCAAGTCCGGTTCAACGATCTCCTGGATTTCACCCGCAACCGGAAATTCCAGATCTGCGCTCAGGACATCAGCGATCGGGTCAGCCCCTTGCGTCTGCAACGCCATCAATGCCGCAAGAATGATCATCGGCCTGGCTCCTCATAAACGGACTTCCAGCGTTCAGCCGAAGCATATCCGTCCTTATAGGCTTCCTGCAGCTCGGCGCTCCAGTAGCGCAGATCCTGCAAAGGAATTTCCTCTTTGGTCACCGCGCAGCGCACGAAGCCTCCCGGTTTCAGGATCATGAAGTCGGCATCGCCAAATTCCAGAACGGCTTCGCCGCCGAACTCTTTGCTGAAAGGTGTCTTCATCATGGGTTTGATCCTATCATGCTTGTTTCAGCCTAGAATAGCCGTCCCTGCTTTTCAGACAAAGCCGGTTTTGCCTTGCGGGGTTTGGGCCGTTGTGGGGGTGTTTGCCCGTCAATCACGGCATTCTTGCGGCCATCCGTCAGTTCGATGGAAACCGATTGCCCGGCCGTCAGGCTGCCGCTTGTCCGAACAAGCTGACCGTCCATATCCCTGATGAGCGCAAATCCGCGTTTGAGCACGGACTGATGACCCAAAAGGGCATGCCGCCCGGCGACCGCCGCCAAATCCCGGGATTTTCGGGTCAATGCGCGTGTTCCCGCCTGAATCAGCCGATCTGCGAGCTTATGCGCTCTGTCCCGGTTTTGCACCACCAGCCGGGCCGGGCTGGCGCGGCCAAGGCGTGCACTGACCGACACCCATTGCTCGCGCCCGGACCGGACCTGCCGGCGCAGGCTGGATGTCAGACGGCCACCGGCCCCCGCGACTTTCTCGGCTTTTGTCCATATATCCCGCCGCAGGGTATCCGGCCGGATACCGGCAGAGGCGAGATCAAGGCGCTGACGCATTGGTCCCAGAAGGGTCTGGGGTGTCGGAAAGCCCCGGGACGTCGCACGGAATTCTGTTCTGCGGCGCTCGATCAGCCGCATAAGCCCCCGCGACAGCCGGTCCGCCCAGCCACGCACATCCTGCATCAGCTCGGATCGGACCGGAACGGCGATTTCGGCAGCACCCGTGGGAGTTGGCGCCCGCCGGTCCGAGGCAAAATCGATCAACGTGGTATCTGTCTCGTGTCCGACTGCAGAGATCAGAGGTATTTTCGAGTTGGCTGCAGCACGAACGACAATTTCCTCATTGAAGCACCACAAATCCTCCACAGAACCACCCCCGCGCGCCACAATCAGTACATCAGGACGCGGAATCCCGCCAGCCCCGTCAAGGGCATTGAAACCCTCGATCGCTGCCGCAATCTGTGCCGCCGCACCCTCGCCCTGCACCAGCACGGGCCACAACAGGACATGCCGGGGGAACCGGTCCTCCAAGCGGTGCAGGATATCGCGGATCACAGCACCGGTCGGCGATGTCACCACACCGATCACTTGTGGCAAATAGGGAATGGTTCTTTTCCGAGAAGTCTCGAACAGGCCTTCTGCGGCCAGTTTTTTCTTCCGCTCCTCGAGAAGCGCCATCAACGCGCCTGCGCCCGCCGGCTCCATGCGCTCGATAATGATCTGGTATTTCGACTGGCCGGGATAAGTGGTCAGCTTGCCTTCGCAGATGACTTCCAGCCCTTCTTCCGGCCGGAAATTGAGCCGCGATACCATGCCCTTCCACATCACGCCGGAAATGACAGCTTTCTCATCCTTGAGGTCCAGATAAACGTGTCCCGACCGCGGGGTTGTCACACGGCCCAGCTCACCGCGAACGCGCACATGCCCGTATGCGTCCTCGACCGTCCGCTTCAGCGAATTCGCCAGCTCGGAGACGGAAAACTCCGGTGTATTGGACTCGGTTTCTGCCATTTCCTGTTGGTAATCGCTTGGCATTGCTGCGGCAATGGCGGCGGCAGACTCGCCAACAGCTATCCAATCCGCTAGCCGTGAGACAGCAGGAGGTGAGCGATGAAAATTCTGGTCGTCGGTGGCGGGGGCCGCGAGCACGCGCTTTGCTGGAAAATCCGGAAAAGCCCGCTGGTGGATCAGCTTTTCTGCGCGCCGGGAAATGCCGGCATCGCTCAAGAGGCCGAATGCCTTGATATCGCAGCAGATGATGTGTCGTCTCTGACCAATTTTGCTATCGAGAAAGCCATTGATCTCGTCGTGATCGGCCCCGAAGCGCCGCTGGTCGCTGGATTGGGCGACCGCTTGCGGGCCATCGGCATTTCCGTTTTCGGCCCCAATGCCGATGCGGCACAGGTCGAGGCGTCCAAGGCCTTCACCAAAGAGCTCTGCGACCGGGCCAACATCCCGACGGCGCGCTATGGAAAATTCACCAATCCTGAGACAGCGAAAGCCTTTCTGGATGGCCTCTCGCCGCCTTACGTCCTGAAAGCGGATGGACTGGCGGCCGGGAAGGGTGTGGTTATCCCGGAAACCCGCGAAGCAGCGGAAGCCGAGATTGACGAGATGATGTCCGGCAAGTTCGGTGAGGCGGGCAAAACACTGATTATCGAGGAATTCCTGAAAGGCGAAGAAGCCTCCTTTTTCGCATTGTGTGACGGCACGGCGGCCATGCCACTGATCGCGGCCCAGGATCACAAACGTGTCCATGATGGGGATGAAGGCCCCAATACCGGGGGAATGGGCGCATATTCACCAACGCCGTTTGCCGGGCCCGATATTGCCCGCCGGACCATGAACGAGATCATCATGCCAGCCATCCGGATGCTGGCGGCTGAAGGTAAGCCCTATTCCGGCGTCCTGTTTGCGGGCCTGATGATCAGTGAGGAGGGTCCGAAACTGATCGAATTCAATGCCCGCTTTGGCGATCCGGAATGCCAGATTCTGATGATGCGGATGCTGAGCGACATCGTGCCCTATCTCAAAGCCTGCGCTGATCAGGAGCTCGACCGGATGCCGCCTGTCTCCTGGCATGGCAGCGCGGCTGTCACTGTGGTCATGGCCGCAAAGGGCTATCCTGGAGATTACGAAAAAGGTACGGAAATCCGAAATATCGATACAGCTAATGCCATGGACCAGGTGACGGTTTTCCATGCCGGCACCAAACGCAGTCCAGACGGCCGGCTGCTGGCCATTGGCGGCCGGGTTCTGAACGTTACGGCGCTTGGAAACAGTTATCGTGACGCCATCGAACGGGCGTATCAGGCGGTTGATGCCATCGACTGGCCCGGCGGATTTTGCCGCCGGGATATAGGGTGGCGGGCACTGAAGACTTCAAGCTAGTTTACGGAAAAATCCGGGAAGACATCATGAACAGGTATTTTGTTTTGCATCGCGTTTTGGCCATCAATCCCTTGACCTTCGCTCAGGACGATGTGACCGGGCTCGAAGATGTTGATTTCGTGATGCAGGGTGGAGAGGTCCATTCCGGCCAATGACAAATATTGACGACACATTTTCCGGCACAAAAGACGTCGCCGAAGCCCTGCGCTTCAACGAAGCCGCCTTGCTGGACTGGATGAAGTCCAATGTGAAGGATTTCACCGGATCGCTGCGAATCGGTCAGTTCAAGGGCGGACAATCCAATCCGACCTACAAGATCGAAACGCCGGCCAAGGCCTACGTCTTGCGCCGCAAACCCCCCGGCAAGCTTTTGCCGTCCGCTCATGCCGTTGACCGTGAATTCCGGGTGATGAGCGCGCTTGGAGAACAAGGCTTCCCGGTGCCGAAAATGCATGGCCTGTGTGAAGATCCGGAGGTGATCGGCACGGCCTTTTACGTCATGGATTTTGTTGATGGCCGCATATTCTGGGACCCCTATTTGCCCTCCATTGATCCGGCAGACCGGGCGCGCATCTATGATTCGATGAACGAGACGCTGGCGGCCCTGCACGGCTTTGATCCGGCCAGCATCGGCCTCGGCGATTACGGCAAGCCAGACGCCTATATTCCGCGTCAGATCGCCAGATGGTCTAAGCAGTACAAGGCATCGGAAACGCATACCATAGCGTCCATGGACCGGCTCATCGACTGGCTGCCGGATGCCGCACCAGAGCAGGATCGCGCCGGTATTGTTCACGGCGATTTCCGCCTCGACAACATGATTTTTGATAAAAACGAGCCCAAAGTGGTTGCCGTGCTCGATTGGGAATTATCGACCCTGGGCGATCCTCTGGCGGACTTCACCTATCAGCTGATGCAATGGCGGACGCCGAAAGAAATGCGCAACGGGTTTCTTGGGGCCAATCTGCAAGCGCTGAATATTCCCGGCGAAACCGCCTATGTGGAGGCTTATTGCCGCCGGACGGGGCGCTCGAACCTGCCGGAGCTCGATTTCTATTTTGCCTATAATCTCTTCCGTCTTGCCGCCATTGTGCAGGGCGTTTATCACCGCTCGACCCAGGGCAATGCTTCCAATGCCAAAGCGAAAGAATACGGTGCGATGGTCGAGCCCATGGCGGATTATGCGTGGTCGTTTGCCGAAAAAGCGGATAATTAGAGCATTTTCAGCGAAAATCCTGTCCCCGGGACGGCGGGGATGGGAACCGGTTTCGCGGTTCGAAAATGCGAAAAAACAATAGACTGTAGCCTCATCACTGACTTCGAAATCAGTGAAAAGGCTCTAGCCGCCCAGATGCGCCAGAAATGGGGCCCATAGAGCCAGTCCCATAAGGGATTCAAATACCACCGAGGCGGCATTATAGCCTGTTCGGGTCTGATGTTGGTCATGATCTGTGATAATCGAGACAATGCGCCCGATCGTCATGCCGATCCAGTAAGCCCCCATGGCAAAACTTGCACCCATCAGCGCGCCCACTCCGGCCTGCGCCTGCATGACATAGGTCAGCAATACCGCCGCATGGCCAAGAAAGAGGGCGCCGCCATAACTGGCGCGAAATTCCGACCATCCGCCTTTCCAGCGCGGATCGGGTTGCAGGCGCACGACCGACGCGCCCCAGCGCGGAACCAGCAAGCTTGCCGCACCCATGGCGCAACCAATGGCGGCCGCTCCGATAGCCGGGATCTGAAAAAGGTCCATCCGCCGTCTCCGTGAAAGAATGACTTGGTGGAGAATGTAGAGCGGCGGAATAAAAAGTCAGGCCGGAGGATTGATCACAAAATTTGCAACCGGCAGGGCAAAAGCGATGGCGGCCAAAGCCTCGACACCTATCGACACGTAATTGTGCCGCGTCCGGACTTTTTCGCCATCCAGTGCAAGTGACAGGATCCGGCCAAGCGCCGCGCCGCCCCACCCGAATGACAGGATTGCCGCAGCGCCGATAACGCCCTGGTCCAGAAAGATCGAGGCCAGGAAAGCAAGGTGGAGAAACAGGAAAACCCCGCCAAACGTCGCCCGGAATTCAGCATAGCCTTCCGGTCTGTCCGGATCGGCCTGCATTCTGACAAGCCTCGCGGCCCATTCCGGAGAGATGATCGCGCCGAGCCCGAGCCCGGCACCGAACACGCCGAACACGCCGGCAATTCCAATCGCAGCGCTTTCCATCATCAGCCCTCGTTCGACAACCGTTTCATTTCCAAGCGCGCAATCGCCCGCTCATGCACTTCATCCGGTCCATCGGCCATGCGCAGCGTCCGGATGCCGGCATAGGCGCTCGCCAGCGGTGTATCTGCTGAAACGCCCGCACCGCCATGGATCTGGATGGCATCATCAATGACCTGTAGAGCCACGCGCGGAGCCAGGACCTTGATCATCGCGATTTCCCGCTGCGCCGCCTTGTTGCCGACCGTGTCCATCATCCACGCTGCTTTCAGCGTAAGTAGGCGGGCGCTTTCAATATCGATCCGGGCCCGCGCAATCCGGTGATGCCAGATGGAAAAATCGGCTACCCGCTGGCCGAAGGCCACACGGTTCATGCCCCGCTTGACCATCAGTTCCAGCGCCCGTTCGGCAGCCCCGATGGTGCGCATGCAGTGGTGAATCCGGCCCGGTCCCAGACGGCCCTGTGCGATCTCGAACCCGCGGCCCTCGCCCAGAAGCATGTTGGATGCCGGAACACGGACATCTTTGAGCTCGACTTCCATATGTCCGTGCGGCGCATCGTCATATCCGAACACCGGAAGGTGGCGTTTGACGATGACGCCTTTGGCATCCGCCGGGACGAGGATCATGGATTGCTGGCGGTATTTGTCCGCATCCGGATCCGATTTGCCCATAACGATATAGATCGCGCAGCGCGGATCTCCGGCACCGGATGACCACCATTTGCGGCCATTGATGACGTATTCATCGCCATCGCGTTCGATCCTGCACTGGATGTTGGTGGCATCGGACGAGGCGACTTCCGGCTCGGTCATCAGGAAGGCAGAACGGATTTTCCCCGCCAGCAGCGGCTCCATCCACTTTTTCTGCTGTTCCGGCGTACCGTAACGCGCCAGCACTTCCATATTACCGGTATCGGGAGCTGCACAATTGAACACTTCCGAGGACCAGAGCACACGGCCCATTTCTTCTGCCAGTGGCGCGTAATCAAGATTGGTCAGTCCCGCTCCTTTTTCCGATTCGGGTAGGAACAGGTTCCAGAGATCAGCGGCCTTGGCCTTCTCCTTCAATTCCTCGATGACCGGAAGGACCTGCCAGCGATTGTCGCCGAAACCGGCCAGTTGCCCGGCATATGTCGCTTCATTCGGATAAATGTGCGCGTCCATGAACGCGCGCAGGCGGTCGAGATAATCCTGACACCGCGGCGAATACGAAAATTCCATGAGTTCTCCCCTTAAATCACGATCCGGTATTTTGAGTACGATCTGACACCGACTATAGCCGGGTCAATCCTTTTGGGGGGATGATTCTCATGACTTGGCCCATCATTCTTGCCGCAACCCTTGTGACGGCCTTCATTTCCGGAATTTTCGGAATGGCAGGCGGCCTGATCCTGATGGGTATCCTGGCACTTCTCCTGCCTGTTTCTGCTGCCATGGTGACCCATGGCACCATCCAGAGTGTCTCCAATGGCTGGCGGGCGATTCTCTGGCGCAGATTCATCGACTGGCGGGTCTTGGGAATCTATCTCGCCGGATCGGCCATGGCTTTCGCCCTCCTGATCGGCTTTGCCTTCGAGGTCTCGAAGCCTTTTCTTTTCATCGTTCTGGGGCTGGTCCCGGCATTGATATGGATACCCAAACAGCATCTCAGTCTAGATGCACGGCGGCCCGGACATGCCGTGCTGTGCGGTTTTTCCGTGACCGGGCTGAACATAATCGCCGGCGTTTCTGGCCCTTTGCTGGACATTTTCTTTGTTGCAG
>PFFX01000019.1:8472-11105 GCA_002783385.1 Rhodobacterales bacterium CG15_BIG_FIL_POST_REV_8_21_14_020_59_13
AAAGGCAGCCACCCAGGTCGCGGCCCACACCGCCAAGATTGCCTTCTATCTCGCCCCGGCACTCGCCGGTGGCGCGCTGGCACAATGGCAATGGCTGCTGGCTGCCGCCCCGCTGGCCATCATCGGCACCACGCTTGGCGCCCGCGTGCTTGATCTGATAAGCGATGCCAATTTCCGCAAGTATACGAAATGGATCGTGACAGGCGTCGGCCTGATCTATGTGATACGAGGAATTCTGCTTCTCGGCTGACAGAGCGGGAGCCCGTCTCAGCGCCTCTCTCTGAAGAAGCCCCTGAGCAGTTGCGACGAATCTTCCGCCAGAACGCCGGAGACAATTTCGGGCTTCCAATGACAGGTGGCGTGTCCGAAAAACCGGGGACCATGCAGCACGGCTCCGCCTTTTTTGTCGGCCGCCCCGAAAACGAGCCGGCCAATCCGTGCAAAACTGATCGCTCCGGCACACATGACGCAAGGCTCCAGCGTCACGTAGAGTTCAAGACCTGAAAGGCGGTAATTCTCCAGCTTTTCCGCCGCCATGCGGATGGCACGTATTTCGGCATGAGCCGTCGGGTCATGACCGGAGATCGGCGCATTTCCGGCAGCGGCAATCACTTCATTGCTCGCCGGATCAACAATCACAGCCCCCACTGGCACTTCACCAGCTTCAGCCGCCGCTTGCGCCTCGGCCAGTGCCAACTGCATAAAGGATTGATCGCGTGTCTCGCTCATGACACTCGCGGCGTATGCGTGAAGCGCAGAAGGGTCAAGCATTGGCAGAACAACAAAATTCCGGAGAACGCATTGCGAAAGTCCTCGCGCGGGCCGGTGTCGCCAGCCGCCGTGGGTCGGAACAGCTCATCGCGGATGGCCGCGTGACAGTGAATGGCAAGACCTTGACGAGCCCGGCCCTGAACGTCTCGCCCAGAGACAATATTACAGTCGACGGCAAAGCTGTGGGTGAGCCGGAAAAGACCCGGCTGTGGCGCTATCACAAGCCCACAGGTCTCGTCACATCGCACAAGGACCCCGAGGGTCGCGATACAGTCTTCCAGAAATTGCCGAAAGATTTGGGGCGGGTCATTTCGGTTGGGCGTCTCGATCTGAATTCGGAAGGCCTGCTCCTCCTCACCAATAACGGCGAACTCTCCCGCGCGCTTGAACTGCCCTCCACGGCTTGGGCGCGGCGCTATCGCGTGCGGGCCTTTGGACGTGTCACCGAAGTGGAATTGGAAAAACTGCGCAAGGGCATCACCGCTGAAGGCGTCAAATACGGCCCGATAGAGGTCGAGATCGAGCGCGAACAAGGCGGCAATAAATGGCTGAATGTATGTTTGCGCGAGGGCAAGAACCGCGAAATCCGCAAAGCGCTGGCGGCGGTCGGCATGACGGTGAACCGCCTCATCCGTATCTCTTACGGTCCCTTCCAGCTGGGAAATCTGCAACCCGGCGAAGTCAAATCTGTTCCCGAACGTGTGCTGCAGGATCAGTGCGGTCATTTCCTCGGCGGGAAAGACTGATATGCGCGTGATCGCCGGCAAATTCAAAGGCCGCCCTCTGAACGCCCCAGAAGGCACCAGCACACGGCCTACCTCCGACAAGGCCCGGCAAGCTCTTTTCAACGTTCTGGAACATGCCGCCTGGGCCCCACCGCTCGACGGCGCGCGGGTCGTGGATCTGTTTGCTGGCTCCGGCGCGCTTGGCTTTGAAGCTCTCAGCCGCGGTGGAGCATTCTGCCTTTTTGTGGATATTGATGCCGGAGCTCGCGGCGCAATCCGCGACAATATAGAGGCGCTTCAGCTCTTTGGAATCACCCGCCTTCACCGGCGGTCTGCGACCGATCTTGGAGAGAAGCCCGCAAAGCTCAGCGCGCCCTTCAATCTCGTTTTCCTTGATCCGCCCTATGGCAAGGATCTGGCCCCTGCCGCTTTGGCCGGTCTGATTGACGGCCGTTGGATCACAGATGATGCCCTCGCCGTCCTTGAAGTTGCAGCGGATGAAGACGTCCCCGCCCTGCCCGGCTGGACCATCGTGGATGAGCGCGTTTGGGGCGCGGCGAAAGTGGTGTTTCTGAAGCGGGACTAATCGCTATGCGCATCGTGTGGTGACCAAGGCCGGTCAGGTTCCAAATGGGCGTTCGAAGACGGTAACCGAATCACTTCAAACACTTCCCGAGCCACCGGGATTTGCTGCATGGTTGCATCGTAGACCGGATCACGAAACCAGTACTCGACGAGCAACGTATTTTCAGCTTGCCAACTCTCCTCGAATGCGCGCCAGGGAATAGTGGCGGCGCGTCCCTCGCAAGGCGCTTCGTCGCCGGTTTCGACGATATCAATGCGGGCTGTGTCAGGGTCAATTGCGCTGGTATGCGTTATACAAACCACCGCTTCATACTGGCTGTCGGGTGACGCAACGCGATAATATTCATGCGTTACAAAAGTCGAGTGAATAAAGGCTCTTAGAGAAAACAGAAAGATCAAAAAAGTAGCATTAAACCGACCGAAAATAACAATACAACCTTCAGTCGGATAAAGAGCCAGTATTTTCGGACAAAACTTCTAGGGTCAGGACCTTTTAATTTGACTGAAATGGCGGCTGCGATGACAAGAGATGCGAGGAAAAGCCCGAAGCGC
>PFFX01000063.1:0-1110 GCA_002783385.1 Rhodobacterales bacterium CG15_BIG_FIL_POST_REV_8_21_14_020_59_13
CGCGGCCTACGTCATGAACCTGACCGAGAACTGGTGTGCTGACTTCGGCGGCGTACTCCAGCTGCTGGACGAGCACGGTGACCTACGCGCCGGTCTGACGCCGCGTTTCAACCGCCTCGCCCTGTTCAAGGTGCCTCAAAGCCATGCGGTGAGCGTGGTGGCACCGTACGCACCCGGGCCACGTCTGGCGATCACCGGCTGGTTTCGCAGCGAAGCCGAGCCGGAGATTTAGGTGCCTGCATCTGTGAAGTGGGAATGTCGTACCGGCCCAAAGCGCCCTGCAAGCACGGCCGATCGACCTTTGGTCCGCCCCAAACGCGCCCCGCGTTACGCAACGGTTCGCCATCACCAGGCGAGGGTTGCCGACTGGCTTCGGCCCCTGAAAGGGCGGCGTCTCTACACCACAACCGCCACTGCACGCGCCGTATCGACGACCGGCATCTGGTCGAGAACAACTTCTGCCGCCTGAAAGACTGTCGCGACTTCGCAACACGCTACAGCAAGTTCGTGTTGAACTCTCTCCACCGGCGCACTCACCACTCTTGTCGCCTACTTGTTCTAAACGAGTCTGGGGAATCCTAGCTGGCACCGTTTTCGTCTGCGCTTTTACCCAGCTGGGCGGCCAGGGCCGCTGCCATGAATTCGTCGAGGTCCCCATCCAGAACGCCTTGGGTGTTGGAGGTTTCGACATTGGTGCGCAAATCCTTGACCATCTGATAGGGTTGGAGCACGTAGGAGCGGATCTGCCGCCCCCAGCCGATTTCGGTCTTGGAATCAGCCTCGGCCTGCGCCGCAGCTTCGCGCTTCTGCAATTCCAGCTCATAGACACGGGCGCGCAGCATATTCCAAGCTGTGGAGCGGTTCTTGTGCTGGGAGCGGTCATTCTGGCACTGGACAACAATCGGATCGGTTTCCCCGGGCGGCGTGTAGGTCAGACGAACCGCGCTGTCGGTCTTGTTGATGTGCTGGCCTCCGGCACCAGATGCCCGATAGGTATCTGTACGCACTGCGCTTTCCGGAATGTCGACCTCGATCGTATCGTCAACCAGCGGATAGGCCCAGACGCTGGCAAAGCTGGTATGGCGGCGGGCGTTGGAGTCAAACGGGGAA
>PFFX01000063.1:1137-11032 GCA_002783385.1 Rhodobacterales bacterium CG15_BIG_FIL_POST_REV_8_21_14_020_59_13
TCAGTCTTCAGCCAGCCATAGGCATTCTCGCCCTTGATAAGAAGGGTCGCCGACTTGATGCCGGCTTCGTCGCCCGCCTGTTCCTCAATTACCTCGACCTTGTAACCAGAGGCATTGGCCCACCGCATATACATCCGTTGCAGCATCGCCGCCCAGTCCGTGGCTTCCGTACCGCCTGCCCCTGGATGAATTTCAATATAAGCGTCATTGCTGTCGGCTTCGCCGGACAGAAGCGCCTCCAGTTCGGCGCGCGCGGCCTTGTCGCGGGCTTTCTCTAGCGCGGAAACAGCCTCGGCCATTAATTCCTCATCGCCGTCAGCTTCGGCGAGTTCGGACAGCTCGATATTATCGGACAGTTCGGATTCCAAGTCCTGGATCGTCTTCATGGACGATTCCAGCTTGTTGCGTTCCCGCATCAAGGCCTGGGCTTTGACCGGATCATCCCAGAAAGACGGGTCCTCAGTACGCGCGCTTAGTTCGTCGAACCGTTTTTCAGCCGTAGGCCAGTCAAAGACGCCTCCTCAGCAGTTCAACTGACCGCTCGATTTCGTCTGACATATTTTGCACATCTGCGCGCATGGTTCATTCCTTGTTCCGGTGTTTCCGGATAGCCTTGAGCGCCCGCTCTATCAAGACAGCGTCTGCATCGGGCATTTCGTGATCAGTAGATACCGCCGAGATCTTCATCTGTGGAATCGTCGTCGGAGTCACCAGAGACGGCGCTGCCGGTAAAGGTCAGGCCGGTTTCCCGGTTATCGCCGCCACGGCTGGGTTCAGTGCCGGGCTGGAACGCTTCCAGGATAGTGCCTGGACGGCCAAGAACCGAGGGCTGGCCAGTGCGCGCATCAATCGGCACAAGACTGACACCTTCGGGCACGCGGAAGGGCGCGACCGGATAATTCTGCAATGCCACTTCCAGAAAATCCCGAACAATGGGGGTCGCGACCCGGCCACCAGCCTCGCCGGAGCCCATCTGCTGGGGTGAATCAAAGCCGACATAAGCCCCGACCACTATGTCCGGTCCGAAGCCAACAAACCAGGCATCGCGGAAATCATTCGTCGTCCCGGTTTTGCCCGCAAGGGGACGGCCAAGTGCTCGGAGTGCCTGACCCGTACCGCGCTGGACCGCACCTTCGAGAATGTGGACGATCTGATAGGCGGTGACCGGGCTGACCACTTCCTCTCCCAGTTCCGGAACTTCCGGCTCCGCAAGACGCGGCTGCCATTCCTCGACATCATATACATCGCTGGCGCGGGGATCATGGACGTAAATGGACTCGCCATAACGATCCTGTACCCGGTCTATAATGGTGGGCTCAATACGGGCGCCGCCATTCACCAGCGCGCCATAAGCGGTCACCAGACGCCAAAGAGTGGTCTCACCAGCCCCGAGCGCCATCGCCAATACTGGTTCGAGATCATCATAAATGCCAAAGCGTTCGCCATAGTCCGCGACCGGGCCCATGCCCATTTCCTGCGCCAGCCGGACGGTCATGACATTCCGGGAGAGCTCGAGCCCCAAGCGAAGCGTCGACATGCCGTAAAAGCGCTCGGAATAGTTTTGAGGACGATAGAATCGCAGATCGGGACCGCCCGAGGCCACAAAAGGCGCATCAAGGATCATCGAGACCGGCGTATAGCCATTATCCATCGCGGCCGCATAAACGAAAGGCTTGAAAGACGAGCCAGGCTGGCGCCGCGCCTGTGTCGCCCGGTTGAACTGGCTTTGCTGGAAGGAATAGCCGCCCGCCATGGCCAGGACCCGTCCGGTGTGGGGATCTAGAGCCAGCAGGCCACCATTAACCGCGGGCACCTGGCGCAAGCCAAAGCCCGTGGAAACTTCCTCCTCATTAAGGATTTCCTCGATCAGGATGACATCCCCCACTGACAGCACATCCGACGGGGTGCGAATGGTCGGGCCCATCAGCCCGTCATCAAGCGACTGGCGGGCCCATTCCAGTTCGGACAGGACAATCCGCCCTTCAGCCGGTTGGGGGCCGGTTTCCGCATCCTCGTTCTGATTTTCCGCGTCAATGATGCCATTGCCGCCGTCGTCAGGGTTAATGAGATAACCAATCCGGACATCTTCGCTAGTGAGCTCCAGCACAACGGCCGGCATCCATCTGTCATTGAGATCGGGTGGTGTGTCTTCAAACGCATCCAGACGTTCGTCCCACCCCCCTCCTACCTCTATCTGACCCAACGGTCCGCGGTAACCGTGACGGCGGTCATAGGCTTCCAGACCGCTGCGCAAAGCGTTACGTGCGGCCAGTTGAAGGCGCGTATCCAAAGTGGTGCGGATGGACAGGCCGCCATTATAGAGCTGATCGTCGCCATAGGTATCAAAGAGCTGCCGGCGGGCCTCCTCAACGAAATATTCCGCCGCCACATATTCTTCGCCCCTGAAGCGTTCGATCACCAGCATCGGCTCCTGAGCGGCGGCTTCGGCCTCCTCCTGCGTAATGAAGCCCTCTGTCGCCATGCGCGAGAGCACCCAGTTGCGGCGGTCGAGTGTGCGTTCGGGATGCCGGATCGGATGAAAGCGCGAGGGACCATTCACCACAGCAGCCAGAAACGCGCTCTCGGCCAGTGTCAATTCGTCCAGCGACTTGCCGAAATAATTCATCGCCGCCGCGGCAACACCATAGGAACGGCGGCCGAAATAGATCTCGTTGAGATAGAGTTCGAGAATTTGATCCTTCTCGAAGGCGCGCTCTATGCGCCGGGACAGAATCATTTCGCGGACTTTCCGTTCCAACCTTTGATCGGAAGACAGAAGAAAGTTCTTCGCCACCTGCTGGGTGATGGTGGAGGCACCCTCTAGCCGGTCGTCGCGAATGACATTGCCAATATTGTTGATGGTCGCGCGGATGATGCCCCGGAAATCGAGCCCGCCGTGCTCGTAGAAGTTCGCATCCTCGGCGGCAAGAAAGGCATTGGACAATGTCGGCGGAATGCGGTCTATCGGCACGAAAATGCGGCGTTCACGGGCAAATTCCGCAATCAGCCGACCATCACCTGCATGAACCCGGCTGGTAATCGGCGGCTCGTATTCGGCCAGCTGGGTGTAATCCGGTAAATCCTGAGTGACACGCGCCACATAGACGACCACCACGATCAGGCCGATCAGCCCGAGGGCCAATGCTGCACCGCCGCCCCAGATGGCCGCCCGGAATGTATTTCGCCACGTAAAGAGTTTCATGCCGCTCCCGCCAAGCCGGTAAGATTGCCACGCCTGTTGTCAACATTATGGCGAAGCCTGCGATTGAACGAAAGCCGTTTATCGCCTGAGGCGCATCAGGGAATAGGAGTCAGCTGTGCAGACCGGACGGAATTGCTCTGGCGCAAATCATCACGGGTGAAATAGGTGTCTATGGCTCTGAGCACAGCGGACATCTGGCGCGCACGGGCTCTGCCGGAACGCATGTTCGTAAGGTCGGTGGCATTCGTCATAAAGCCCATTTCCAGAAGCACGGCGGGCACGCGCGGGTCCAGCAGCACAAAAAGATTGGCTTCGCGATGCGGATTCTGCAGCAGCGGTCCGGCTTCTGCGAGATGTTGCAGCATGACTTCGGCGAAGGCCGTTGACTGGTTGCGCTTTTCGCGCAGTTCCAGCTCGACGAGGATATTGTTAACGTCAACGCGGTTGGTGTGGTTCGCCCCCTGACGCGCGATCTGGCGCGCCCGGTTCTCGGCCCGGTCGTTGAGTGTATAGACCGCCGCGCCACGGGTTTGCGCACTTGGTGAGGAGTCTGCATGAATTGACAGGAACAGGTCAGCGCGCTGCTCGGCCATGACGCCGACGCGCTCCTCCCATGAGGGATAGGTGTCATCGTTCCGGGTCATGTAGACGACATAGCGTCCGGTGGCTTCGAGCTGGCGCTGAAGCTCGCGTGCGGCGGCCAGCGTGACATCGGCCTCTTCGGCTCCCCCTGCCCCGAGTGACCCCGGATCATGGCCACCATGACCGGCATCAAGCACGACAACCCGCCGTTCACGCGGCGGCGGGACGTAAATGGCCTCGACGCGCTCGGCGATCAGTTGACTGAGATCCGAAGCCTCCGGAAAACCGGCCTCCGCCTCTGCCTGTTGGGTTTCCACGCGGCGCAGATCGATCACAAGGCGGTGATGGGGATTGTCTGCATTCGCGGGAATGCCAAACTGGCTGACTATCACAGATGGCGCGTCCAGCTCAAAGACCATACGCGAGGCATTCGCCGAGCGGTCAAAAAATCGGAAGTCATCAACGAGGCCAAAGCCCAGCCCTTCGCCTGTTTCAAGCCCGGTCACCGACCAGGCGGCGCGGGGAAGATCCACGACCAGACGCATGGATGGATCGGAGACTGTGAAAGCAAGAAACTCCATTTCGGATGATAATTCGACGACGATACGGGTTTCGCCATCATCTCCGCCAAAGCGGACCTGCCGGATTTCAGACGCATCAAGGGCGCCTGCGGTCGCGAAACCGGCCAGCCCCGTCATCAGGAGCGAAATCAGAAAAGAGGACATTCTGCCCATGACACCACCATCGCAAACGCCGTGATTCGGTGCACGGCTTTTTTCCAGCTTTACCCGACTTGCATTGACGTTTCGTTGACAGCAAGATGAATTCCGGCTTGCTGATCAAATGCTTTCCATTCCCGCTGCTTTGAGGCATGTTGAGAAGTGTTCCGGAAGGCGAAGCGCTTGCGCCGCCTGGCTGAGGTCCTTGTCCGGAGCGCGCCGAGGCGGGTATCCGCCAAAACGCACTTCATCCCGCAGACCCTGTGATTCAGGACTGCGCCCCGAACCGCCGGTGAGGCCGCTTGAGAAGCCCCCTCACACCAGGAAAGTTTAACATGCGCGTCGCGCCGATTTTCCAGCCCCTGCAATCGAACACAGACGGGACTGTCCGCTGCGCCGCGCCGCCGCACCCATTCGGGATGCGCGCAGGAGCAAAGTTGCATGTCAAAGAAAATGCTGATCGATGCGAGTCACTCGGAAGAGACTCGCGTCGCCATCGTCGAAGGATCCCGCGTCGAGGAGTTTGATTTTGAATCCGCGGCCAAGAAACCCATCCGTGGAAACATCTATCTGGCAAAGGTCACCCGCGTAGAGCCCTCTCTGCAAGCGGCATTTGTCGAATATGGCGGCAATCGCCACGGCTTTCTCGCCTTCAACGAAATTCATCCGGATTATTACCAGATCCCGCATGAGGATCGCCTCGCCTTGCAGGCCGAGGAGGAAAAGGCTGTCGGGGAAGCGATGGCCGAGGCCGAAGACGCCGATGGTCTGGAAGGCGAAGACGGCGCGGAAGATGATGCTGATATCGAAGTCGAGGCTGTTGCCCGCAAACGCCGGAACTTCTTCCGTAAATACAAGATCCAGGAAGTTATCAAGCGGCGTCAGGTGCTTCTGGTCCAAGTGTCCAAGGAAGAACGCGGCAATAAGGGGGCTGCCCTGACAACCTATCTGTCACTGGCTGGCCGCTATTGCGTGCTGATGCCGAATACACCGCGTGGTGGCGGCATTTCCCGCAAGATTTCCAATGGCAGCGACCGCAAGCGCCTGAAGGATATCGTCAACGGTCTGGACCTGCCCACGGGTATGGGGCTGATCGTCCGGACCGCCGGGGCCAGCCGCACCAAGGCTGAAATCCGCCGCGATCATGATTATCTGCGTCGTGTCTGGGATGATATCCGCGCCAAGACTCTGGAATCTGTCGCTCCTGCGCTCGTTTATGAAGAAGGAGATCTCGTCCGCCGCGCCATCCGCGACATGTATGATCGTGATGTCGAGATCGTTCTGGTCGAGGGTGAGGAAGGTTACAAAGAAGCCAAGGGCTTCATGAAGCTTCTAATGCCGTCACATGCCACCAAGGTGCAGCAATACAAGGAGCCGATGCCGCTCTTTGTCCGGCATCATGTCGAGGATCAGCTGGAATCCGCCTATAATGCGGAAACACAACTGAAATCCGGTGGTTATCTGGTGATTCACCAGACCGAGGCCCTGGTGGCCATTGATGTGAACTCAGGCCGCTCCACCAAGGAGCGGAATATCGAGGATACAGCGCTGAAGACCAATCTGGAAGCCGCCGACGAAGCGGCCCGCCAGATGCGTTTGCGGGATCTGGCCGGGCTGATTGTAATCGATTTCATCGATATGGAAGAAAACCGGAATATCCGGGCCGTCGAAAAGCGCATGAAAGATGCGCTGAAAAAAGATCGTGCACGCCTGCAAATGGGCCGCATTTCGCAGTTCGGCCTGATGGAAATTTCGCGGCAGCGCCGCCGGACCTCTATTCTGGAAGGTTCGACCCAGACCTGCCCGCATTGTGGCGGCAAGGGGTATCAGCGCACGCCGTCATCCAGTTCTCTGGTCGCCTTGCGCGCCCTTGAGGAGGAAGGTGTACGGCGGCGCGCGGCCAAGGTCCGCATCACGCTGCCAACCGATGTGGCGCTCTATCTTCTCAATGAAAAGCGTGATCACGTCCTCGCACTGGAAAAACGCTATCAATTCCGTGTCCTGATAGCGGCAGACCCGGATCTGATTCCGCCTGATTGCAAGGTCGAGGTTCTGGAATCGCGCGAGCGCAATGCTCAGGACGATGCCGATGAAGTGCCGGTCATACAAATTATTCCGGTTATCGAAGATGATCTGGCCGATGACAGCGATGATGACATCGCCAATGAAGCTGATCGCGAGACCGGAAATGAAGGCGGCAATGAAAGTGGTGGACGCCGCCGCCGAAGCCGCCGCCGCCGGAAAGACGATGATGCCACCGCCTCCGATTCAAATATCGCCGAGGCAGAATCCGGCGAGGATTCTGACGAAGGTGAGGGCGAAGGAACACCCACCGCTCGTCCGGAAACCGATGATGATGGCCAGCCGCGCAAGCGCCGCCGCCGCGGGCGCCGGGGTGGGCGGGGCCGCCGCCGTAACCGGGGCGATGGCAATAGCCCGAGTGAAGAGAGCCAGCCCCGGTCCAACGCGCCTTCCGATATCGCTGAGGCCCCTGCGGGTATGGCGGTCATTGATCCGGAAGCTGAAATTGAGGCCTTGCCGACAAGCGATACGACATCCGGAACATCAAAACGCCGGACGCGCCGCAGGAAAGCCGATGCCCCTGTGAGGGCGGCAGAAGACACCGCTTCTCCTGAGGCCGCGCCGGATGCGCCTGATGCAGACGCGAAGCCGCCACGCAGCCGCAAGCCGCGCAAAACGCCCGCCGCTGTACCTGAAGAGTCCACTGCCGCCGAAGATGCACCGGCCGCTGAGGCGAAGCCCAAGCGCAAGCGGGCACCTCGCAAGAAAGCGGCTGACGCCCCTGTAAAGGCTGAGGCCGAACCAGCAGCGTCAGAGGCCGAAGAAAAGCCGAAAGCGACCCGCAGCCGCAAAAAACCGGCCGCCAAAGCCGAGGGGGAAACCGGGGGAAAAGCCGGAACACCGGCTGAGTCCAAACCGGCTGACAATGCCGGCAGGGAGAGCGGTCCCAAGCGCACCGGCTGGTGGCAAAAGGGCGCGAAACTGTTCGGCGGCTGATCAAATGCACGTGAACGGCAACGGATGGGCTTGGTCCATCCGTTGCATGTGCTAGACTTCATTCCCAGCGGGGGCTGATCAAAGGATGTTTGCATGCGTGCCCTGATCGCTCTGTTTACCGGATTGCTGACCGTTATCGCGACCAGCGGGACCGCATTTGCGCAATCGCTGATCCGCGATACCGAAATCGAGATAATGCTGCGGGATTATACCGATCCCTTTTTTCGGGCGGCGGGGCTTGAGCCGAGCGATGTCGGGCTGTTCATTATCGCCGATCCGGAGATTAATGCTTTTGTCACCGGCGGTCAGAATATCTATGTGCATACCGGCACAATTCTGGAAGCGAGCAACCCGCTGCAGATCAAAGGCGTTCTGGCGCATGAGACCGGCCATATAGCCGGGGCTCACCTCGCCCGGACGGGAGAGGCCATGAACCAGGCGGCCATTCCTATGTTTGCAACGCTCGGCCTCGGTGTGCTGGCCGCGTTCGCGGGGGAAGGCGGTGCTGCAGGTGCGCTTATGGCGTCCAGCCAGCAATTCGGAGCCCTGCAGTTTTTCACATACACCCGCACCCAGGAATCCGCTGCAGATCAGGCGGCCGTCCGCTTTCTCGAGGAAACCGGTACCTCCGCCGCAGGCCTGATGGAATTCTTCGAGCGTTTCCGTTATCAGGAAGCCTTTAGTCCGGCCCGGCGCTATCCTTATTTCCGCACCCACCCGCTGTCATCTGCGCGTGTGACGTCCCTGCGGGAGGTTGTTGCCCGGTCTCCCTATGCTGACCAGCCTGAAAGCCCTGAAGAAGTAGCCCGGCTGGAACGCGTGCAGGCAAAAATCTACGGCTTCATGGCTGAGCCGGGGCATGTCTTTTACCGCTATCCGGAATCCGACCAGAGCCTGCCGGCGCGCTATGCCCGCTCAGTCGCCTATTACCATGATGCCCGCATGGACGAGGCACGCAGGGAAATCGAATCGCTGATCGAGGAAGAGCCGGACAATCCGTTCTTTTTCGAACTTTATGGCCAGATGCTGTTTGAAAGCGGCCATGCCGAGGAATCCATTCAATACCATCAGCGCTCTGTGGATCTGATGCCTCAAGCCCCGCTTTTGCGGATCAATCTGGCAATGTCGATGATCGCAACGGAAGACGATGCCTATCTCGAAGACGCCCAGCAGCATTTACGTGTGGCACTCGATATTGAACCAAACAATTCCTTTGCCTGGTATCAGCTCTCCATGGTGCATGAGCGCAATGGCGACACGGCCCGCGCCCAGTTGGCAATTGCCGAGCAGTCCTATGCGCTGGGCAATAGCGGACGTGCCCTGCAGTTCGCGGCCCGTGCCCGACCGGAGCTGGAGCCCGGAACGCCTGACTGGTATCGCGCCAGTGAATTGCTGGCGGTGGCACAGGCGAGCCTGCCTCAAGGCGGTCAACAGCGTCAGCGCCGTCTCGGCTTAACCCAGTAACAGTATCGTCATTGGCACAACCGGTCCGGGCAGCTAAACGTTGGTTGATATCAAATTCGGGGAATTTTCATGAAAGCGTTTTCCGCCGCACTGACCGGCTTTGTTGCTCTGCTAACTTTGCCGGCCCTTGCCAGCGCACAGTCCGATAGTGAATTTAGCGATGCCGAGCGCGCCGAAATCCGCGAAATGGTTGGCACCTACATTCTGGAAAACCCGGAAGTCATAGAAGAAGCGCTGATCGAGCTTCAGCGGCGCGCAAACCAGCGCGAAAGCGAAGCCATGATGTCGGCCCTCCGTGCGAATGGTGATCTCCTCTATAATGACGCGCGCGACCCCTCCATTGGCGCCGATGATGCGCCGATCGTGATTGTAGAATTCATGGATTACAAATGCGGCTATTGCCGGATCGCCTCACAATGGGTGTCCGAAGCACGTCAGGCTTATGGCGACCAGATCCGCTTTGTATTCAAGGAATATCCGATTCTGGGTGAGGAATCCCGCGTTGCGGCCCGCGCAGCGCTTGCTGTTTTGCGGCAGGGCGAAGATGTTTACTGGCGCTTCCATACCGCCATGATTCAGTCGAGTGGCCCCCTGCCCGCTGGCCGTATCGAGAATTTCGCACGTCTGGCTGGCGTGGATGTCGCGCAAATGCAGGAAGACATGGACGATCCTGAAATCCAGACTCATCTGGAACAGGTCTATGCGCTCGGCCGGGCCATTGGCGCAGAAGGCACCCCCTTCTTCATCATCAATGGCCGTCCGGTTCCCGGCGCCAATCGCGACATGCTCGATGAATTGCTGGCCGCAGAGCTGAGCTTGCTAGGCCAAGGAGAAACCGGCGGCGGAAACTAGGGTCAGGACCTGTTAATTTGACTGAAATGGCGGCCGGGATGACAAGAGATGCGAGGAA
>PFFX01000038.1 GCA_002783385.1 Rhodobacterales bacterium CG15_BIG_FIL_POST_REV_8_21_14_020_59_13
TCCGGGCCGCGCGTGACCATATAGCCGGCATCGGTGGCTTCCTCGGCGATTTCATCATCACCGGGACCATCGGCGACGGCGGCAATGACCAGTTCGGCACCTTCAATGGCACGGCACCGGTCCATGCAGCGCAACAGGGCGCTGCGTTCGCCCAGGGATTCCAGCAATTTCAGGGGAATGCGGGAGGAGGCAGCGCGAGCCTGCACAATGACAGCCAAACTCATGGCGATCCCCCTTGTCCGATCTGTGAACAGGATCGCTCAGATGGCCTAACGGCACGTTAACCGGCGCACCGCAAGGCTTTCAGGAAATCGATTCGTCAGGATTGTCATGGCCACGCTCGCTTCGCTCCCCGCCGCAGATATTGAAAGCCTGTTTGCAGGCCGGGATTTCCGTGAACCGCGGATCAATCTGGATGGCCAGACCGTGCTGATCACCGGCGGTACCGGCTCTTTCGGGAGGCGGTTCGTGAAGACGGTTCTGGCTGAATTCAAACCGGAAAAGCTGATCATCTTCTCGCGCGACGAGATGAAGCAATACGAGATGGCGCAGGACTTCTCGCCGGCCGAGCATCCCTGCCTGCGCTATTTTATCGGCGATGTGCGCGATGAAACGCGGCTGGATATGGCGATGCGTGATGTCGATATCGTGGTTCACGCCGCCGCGCTGAAACATGTGCCGATTGCCGAATACAATCCGTTCGAGTGCATCAAGACCAATGTCATGGGCGCGGAGAATGTGGTGCGCGCCTGTATCAAGCGCGGCGTCAAGCGCGTCGTCGCCCTGTCGACGGACAAGGCCGCCAGCCCGATCAATCTCTATGGCGCATCGAAACTGGCGGCGGACAAGATCTTTACCGCGGCCCAGCATATGGGCGGGCGCAACGGGCCGGTCTTTTCTGTTGTGCGCTATGGCAATGTCATCGGCTCGCGCGGCTCGGTCGTGCCCTTCTTCAAGAAGCTGATCGCCGAAGGCGCAACGGAATTACCGATCACGGACGAGCGCATGACGCGCTTCTGGATCACGCTGGACCAGGGGGTGAATTTCGTCCTTTCCAGCCTGGAAATGGCCAGGGGCGGCGAGGTCTTCGTGCCGAAAATCCCGTCCATGTCGATCAACGAGCTGGCGCGGGCGATGGCGCCGGACCTGCCGCACCGGATTATCGGCATCCGCCCCGGCGAGAAGCTGCACGAGGTGATGGTGCCGGAAGATGATGCCCGCCAGACGGTGGAGCTGAATGACCGCTATGCCATCCTTCCGGCCATGGAGGCGGACTTGCGGGTGCGTTATCTCGCCGAGGGAGCGCGGGCCATGCCGGAAGAATTTGCCTATGCCTCTGACAATAATCCGGAATTAATGGATGCAAGGGCGCTGCAGGGCCTGATAGAGACACGGCTGAAAGCGCTGGCCGGCTAGTCATGAGCGGCGCTGATCCTTTCCGGCATTTCGCGCGCGACGGATATGCGCTGATCCGCGATCCCGCGATTGCGGCAATGAAGGATGAGGTGATCGCCGCGCTGCACACGGGCGCGCTGCGCATTGCGGCGCGTCTGGTGGACCAGGCGCTGGCGGAAAAGCCGCGGCCGGCGTCCGATGCCTATCTCGCCAGCGGGCCGGAGCGGCTGGCGGCGGCGAAAGCGGCCTATGCCGAGGCGATAGCCGACCGGGCGCGGCGGCAACAGGCGGCGGAGGATGCGGCGAGACTGGCGCGTGAGGCGGATCCGTCCGGTCAGGCGGCGATCTTCATCTGGGGCGCAAATGAATATGCCGAACGCGCCGCGCCGCTGCTGGCACAGGCGTTTTCATCCGTGCAGGTGTTGGACAAGTCCGCCAGCAAGACCGGATCGCCCTTCCCCGGTCTTGCCGCGCCCATTGCGCATCCGGACATCGCCGCGAACGCGGACAGGCGCATCTTCCTGCTCTGCTCGCCCAACTGGAACACCCAGATCGCCGCAGAGATCAAGGCACAGGGCTGGGCCGCGCTGGCGGTGATTGATGCGGTGACGGGGGAGCGGCTGGAATAGCCTGTCATATTGCGTCTTCATCCGGCTAGACCGGATGATCTCTCGAGGCCCTCCGATCAAGTCGGAGGGAAACGAAGCTTTATGGGGCGAAGGGCGCGAACGCGGCCTAACCCTTCTCCAGAAGGAACCAGGTGCCGTCATCGGACCAGGAAAGCGGGTCGCGGTGATAGAAGAAGCCGTAATCCTTCAGCTCCAGCTTTCCCTTGAAGCGGTCGAGCATTTCACCGGCAAAATCGCGCTTGAAAAGCCGGGCTTCATGGCCGCGATAGGTGACCTCGACCGGCGTCGGATTGTAATATTCAAACAGCAAGATGTGGCGGCTCGAAGCGTTGAACAGCACGTCATAGACCTGCGGCAGCACCTCCGGATCAAGGTGGATCAACACGCCGCAGATCAGGGTGAGGTCATAGGTGCGCAGCGGCGTGTAATCGAGAACCGAGGCGGTCTCGACCCTGGCCATTCCCAGCGCGTTGGCCTGACGCGTTGATTCCTCATTGATCTCGATGGCGGCAAGTTCTGTTTGCGGCGAGACGCGATTGAGGGCCTTCAGATTAAGGCCGATATTGCAGCCGATCTCGAAAGCGGATTTCACCGGCGCGGCCTTGCGCAACATGCGCGCCATGCAGGCGGTGCGGGCCGCGACCAGTTCAGGCTCCAATGAGCAGCGTTCGCGGTATTCATCGCCGAATTGTCCGGCCCAGAAAGCTTCCTGCTCGGTCTTGTAGCTCATGAAAGTGTCCTTGCAGCATGGAGGCGCTCGGCCAGGGCCCAGTCCTCCTCGGTGTCGATATCAATGGCCTTCCAGCGGTCGAGAATAAAGGGCCGGAAATGCAGCGGCGCTCCGCCATTGTCTTCGGCCAGAAGGCTGGCGGCCGAGAAGACGCCGAATGCGCCGGCGTCCTGATAAGCGGGCGTGAGGTCCTGGGTTCGAGCCCCAAAACGGCTTTTATCGACGGTGTGCAACAGGCCATCCTCTTTCACAAACAGCTTCTCGATCGGTGTGCCGACCTCGCTGACCGCTAGGACGGGATGCGTGTGACGGGCTTCAAAATCGGCCACCGCCCGAGCGATATCCTCCGGTTCGACGAAGACCGCCGTCGCATAGAGCAAGGCCGCGGTTTCGAAATACTGGCCGCGCTTTCCAAACTCCCGCAAGGTCCAGCCCATGACCGTGCGGATAGGCGTAAAATCATCAGCGATGGCGGCATTACGCCGGAAATCCGGCCTGTGCCCAGCCTCAGCGGCAACCTCCGCGATTTCCTGATCATCGGTTGAAACATGGATGACATCAAACAGGCCGGTAGCTTCTGCCGCGCGCAGGATATGGGTCAGTGCCGGCTGGCCCGCGAACGGGCGGATATTCTTGCGCGGAATGCGTTTGGAACCGCCCCGCGCCGGGATGATGGCGATGCGGCGGGTCATGATGGGAGACCCGAGCGGAGAATGGCGGCGGCGTCCGGGCCTTCATTCACGAGCAGATCAAGGGCGCTCATATAAGGTTCGAACGCTCCGTGAAGCTGGGCGTATTCCGGGTGCGTGTAGTCGAAATAATCGAGTTTGATTCCGGCATCTGAGAAGGCATTGCTGTTGTCGAGATAGGCTTTCGATCCGGGTGGAGAGAGATACCTTGAGACATCATGTGCGTGGCAGATATCCACCAGCCGGTCCGCCTTGGCAGAGGAAACCGGCGTTGCCGACGAGCGGACCATTGTTGTGGTGATCCCAAATTCCCGCGCCATCCATTCAATGAGGGCAATGTTCAGTTCGCTGATATGGGTGGTGTGCGCCGCCATGATGTCGTGCAGGGCCGCAAGATAGCGTGTGGCATAGGGCGTATGGGCGAAATTCATCTCGATGGTGCGCCACATTGCGCCGGGGAATTTCGCGTCGGGCTGGATTTCTGCCTCACAGATTTTCTGGTCACGGCGGCCTTTGGTCAGCACCGGCACGGTCAGCCAGATCACCCCATTGGGCGTCTTGATGCGGTTGCGCTGTTGCCAGGAGCGTTTGTCGAACTGGACGTCATCGAGAAAGACGAAGAGATCAACCGACGCCATCAGCCCAAAATAACCGGTCCAGGGAAGGAAGGTGGGCTGCATGATGGCAGCGCTGCGTGGCGAAAGCTGGGGGGCAGGCCGGGTCATTCTTCCACCGCGGCGAGCACACCGCCCTTGCCGTAATCATTGCCGTTATAGAAAGCGATGCGTTGACCCTTGTGGGTCAGGGCGACGCCATATTCGATCATCTCGCTGTCCTCGCCTTCGCCAGGCTCCAGACCTGGCGGTGCTGTTCGTGTCCAGTTGAGCCCGTCGGCCGAGACGGCCTGTTTCTGGCGATAAGCGTCACCCTTGGCCGCAAACCACATCACCCATTTGGTGCCATCATGCCAGACATAAGGGCGGGCCAGAGCGTTTTCGCCGGGTTCAAAATCAATAGCGACGCGGCCATTTCGTTGCCAATCGAGCCCGTCTTTCGAGGACGCGATCTGGATGTTGTAGCGCGGCAAATCCCTGTTCACCCACTCCACCCCGGCGACATAATACATGCGCCAGCCAAAAGGTGTTTTGACCACAAAGGGTGCGGTATTGATGAAGGGATTGGCCTTGCAGCGCTCGATCACCGGAGCCTCGGAATAGCGTTCGAAGACGGCTGTCCCGTCAGCTTTGATCGCCAGACCGCCGAACAAATCCATGCGCGTCGTGCCGCCAGGCTTGAAGCCAATATAATAGAGCCGGGTTTCGCTGCCGGTATGGATGACGCAGGACGGCAAGACACCATTATCGTCAAATGTGCCAAGGCGTCCCGGCGTCAGTTCCGGCTCAAGCGCGGTTTCCAGCACAACATCCGGGCGCTCCAGATCAATCAGCGACCAGCCAATATGGGACTGGTTGTGATCATTGCGGCCACCCCACCAGATCCGGACCAGGGATCCGTCCAGCCGTTCCGGTGTGGGCAACATGGCATGGGTCCGGCACCACCAGAGGTCCGGGTCCGGTCTGATCACGGGGCCAAGTTTCTTCCAGTCAGTCATCGAGGCCGAAATACTTGTTGCGGATCCTGCGGCCCTTGGGATCGTCCGGGCCGAAGACAGTGCCGGGCGCGCCGAGCACGACAGAGCCGGATTCGACGTCTTTCGTCAGGCTGGCATCCATGGCGACAAAGGCTTCGTCTCCAACCTTCAGGAAATCGCGCAGCGTGGCGTTGACACCGAAGAAGCAGCGCTCGCCGATGCGGCAATGGCCGGAGACGACGACGTGCGAGGCAAAATAGGTATGGCTGCCTATATGGGTGCCATGCCCGATATGATTGCCCGACCAGAGCATGACATTATCGCCCAGCTTCACGGTCGGCTGGATCGTCTGGTTTTCGAGGATGAAGCAGTTTGCGCCCATTTCCAGATCGGGCCAGGTAACAGATTTCGAGCAGATATAGCTGGGCAGATGATAGCCTGCCGCCTGCACCTGCTCGAACTTGGCCTGCCGCAAGCGGTTCAGCTTCATATAGGACAGGGCGACGTGGCAGGCATAAGTCTCTGAGGGGAAACGGGTTTGCGCCTCGCTCCAGGGCAATATTGGCAAGCCACAGAAGCTGTCTTCTTTGACATAGGCATCATCGACGGTGAAAGCGGCGATGCGGTAGTCCGTGTCATGGCTGAAATAAAAATGCGCCAGTTCGGCGATTTCCGCCGAGCCGAAGAGAATGAGGTCGCGTTTGTCACTCATCGACCGCCTCCCAAGTGACGGGTTCATGCGCCGCTATGCTGGAGGCGGCTTTCGCGCCGAACAGGCGCTCAAACTCCCGCGCGGCAATGCCTTTGCGGGCGCGAATGGCCTTCACATTGTCCGGCCCGAGAATATCGCCCGCCGCAATATCGCGCGTGGCGTAGAAATGACGGCGGTAGATGGGTGATTGAGTTTCCGCTTCCTTCAGACCGAATTGCGGCCCCCCCATGGCCGCGTGGGCCGCGCTGACGGTTTCGCACAGGCGTTTCAGTTCGAACGGCTCGATGGCGAAGGAGCTGTCGGGACCCCCTTCTGACCGGTCGAGCACGAAATGCTTTTCGATGATGGCGGCGCCCAGAGCTGCGGCGACAATCGGGGCGGTGATGTCCAGGGTATGATCGGAGAAACCGATGGGTACAGGAAAGCGCTCCCGCAAGGCGGTGATATTGCGCATATGGGCGCTGTCTATGGGCGCAGGATAGGCGCTGACGCAATGCAGTATTGCGAATTCACTGACGCCCTCGCGCTCCAGAAAGCGGACCGTATCGTCAATTTCCTCAAGGCTCGCCGTTCCCGCGGAGAGAATGACCGGCTGGGCAGTCTGTGCGGTGCGGCGGATCAGCGGCCAGTCAGTGAATTCATTGGAGGCGATCTTGTAAGCGGGCGCCTGCAATCCTTCAAGAAGGTCCACTGCCTGATTGTCGAAGGGTGAGGAAAAGACGGTAATGCCCATTGCCCGGCCATGATCGAACAGCGCCGGAAACCATTCATAGGGTGTTGCGGCTTCCTGATAGAGCTGGTGCAGATTCCAGCCTGCCCATGTGCCTGCCGTGATCTGGAAATCCGGTTTATCGCTTGGCAAAGTCAGGCTGTCGGCTGTGTAAGTCTGGAATTTGACCGCATCGGCACCGCACTCGGCTGCCACTTCGATCATTTTCAGCGCTTTGCGCAATTCCTTGTTATGATTGCCGGAAACCTCAGCAATGACATAGGGCGGCTGGCCGTCACCAATGTCGCGGCCAGCAATGGCGAAGGAGGATCTGGGCGGGGCCGGGTTCAAAGACATTAGAGGGGTCCGATAGCTTGGCCTTAGTGTCCCGCGATTCGTCTTAACGATTACTCGCCAAATGTGCGCAGGAGTTTGCGGGCCACACGGCGCGCGCCTTTCCCGTCTATCGGGCCGGGCAGCGATGGCGTTTCCTGCAAAGCTATGGCGAGTTCAGTCTTCAAACGCTCTGCAAACCCGGCTTCGTCTGCATTCAAGAGGTGGCCAAGCCCGGCCAGAATGAAGGCCGATTGCATGGCCGCATAGCGTTCATCCGGGCAGACAATGACACAGGGCGTGCCGGTCGCGGCGGCTTCGTATTTGGCAAGGCCCGGACCCAGAATACAGGCGCGCGCGGCATTGAAATGATCAAACAGGCTTTCGGGGGCCATTAGTGGCGAAGCAGCGATGGCCTCGGCGGCCGCGGCCAGTTTCAGCGCGTGCTCATCTGGAATGCCGTTGCCGATCACGATGCGCAAGTCCGGACCGCAATGCGGTAATGCGGCGATCACACGCTCGGTCAGATGCCATGGATCGGAGCCTGACAGCATGACCAATACGCCTTTGCGCTGATCCAGAGGTGCCGGTGCGGCTTCGTATTCCGGACCGAGCACGGCATATTGCCCGCCACCGATCCAGCGTTTGGCGGGACGCGGCGTATCTGCTGCTGCGCCGATATAGGGGGTGATCAAGAGGTCGGGCTCGGCCGGTCCGGCATAAGCTTCCTTGTCCAGCCCTTCGATCAGCGCGGTCATGCGCCCCTGCGCCTGTAATCCCGCGACAAGGCTGGGAAGTTGGTCCAGCAGGAGCGGATTGGAGAGGTCTATCAGGACAGGGCCAAGAGGATATTCATCGACTTCTTCAGCAAGGTTTTCGCGCGGCGTGACGGTCAGGGCCGGAATGCTCCCTGCATCAGCTTGCTCAAGGAAGGCGGTGTTATCGCTGTCGAAGATGATACCAGCCTCTCCCCCCTCTGCCTCTATGGCGCGGGCGAGTGACAGACAGCGCACGGCATGACCGGTACCGATGTCCAGCCCGGCCTTGCAGCGCAGCCAGATCATAGCGCGCGCATCCCCAGGACATCGCTGAGGGCGCGGACGACGCGATGAATTTCGTCATTGGTCATGCCGTAAAACAAAGGCAGGGTGAGGCAGCGCTGATACCAGGCTTCCGCGCCGGGGAAATGGCGGTGATCGTCATAGAGTTTCTGGCTGTGGACGGGGATATAATGAATTTGTGTGCCAACACCCCGTTCGCGCAGGGCGTTCACGACGTCCGTGCGCGTGGTGCCGAAAGCGTCAAAGTCGATCAGCGCCACATAGAGGTGCCAGCAGGGTGACTGGTCCGGCATCCGCCCCGCTGGGCGGATGTGCTCACCCAGCCGGGCGAGCGAATGATCGTAGATATCGGCGATGGTGCGGCGGCGCGCCTTAAACTCATCCAGTTTTGACAGTTGCGACCTCGCCAGCGCCGCGCAGATGTCCGGCAGGCGGTAATTCCAGCCCAGGTCATGAAATTCCTGCCGCCAGGGCTCGGACGGATCACCGATGAGTTCAGCGGGATCGCGCGTGACCCCATGGCTGCGCAGACGGCGCATTTTATCGGCCAGACCGGCATCATTGGTGGTGACCGCCCCGCCCTCTCCTGCAGCAATCGTCTTGACCGGGTGAAAGGAGAAGGTTGCGGCATCGGCATAGCGGCCATCACCGGCCCGGCCATCGCCACGCTCTGAGCCAAGCGCGTGGCAGCTATCCTCGACAATCACTGCGCCGGCTTCGCCGGCCAGATCGGCAATCGCGGCCATGTCACAGCACTGTCCGGCGAGATGCACGGGCAGGACCGCTTTGACCGGCCTGTCTGCGCGCGCCATGGCATCAGCCAGAGTGGCGCGGGTCATCAGGCCGGTGTCCGGATCGACATCGGCAAAGATCACCCTGCCGCCACAATAGCGCACGGCATTGGCGGTGGCCATAAAGGTGATGGTCGGAACAATGCAGATATCGCCTTCGCCGACGCCCAATGCCGCCAGCGCCAGGTGCAAGGCCGAGGTTCCATTGGAGCAAGCGACCGCCTCGACCGCGCCGGTGGCGCCGCACAGGGCGGTCTCGAATTTTCCGATTTCCGGGCCGGTTGTCAGGTAGTCAGACTTCAGGACGCGGATCACCGCATCGATATCAGCCTGATCAATGGATTGACGGCCATAAGGCAGGAAGCGCGCGCTCATGAAATGAATGTGCGCTGAGTCGCCCATAAAAAAAGCGGCGAGCCGAGGGCCCGCCGCCTGTTTTCCGCATGATCAGATCTGGCGCGGTTAGCCGCCATTCAGGAGGTTGAGAATGATCTGGGGCTGGGAGTTGGCGATGGAAAGCGCCTGAACCCCGAGCTGTTGTTTGACCTGCAAGGCCTGCAATCGCGCACTTTCTTTTGCAAGATCGGCATCTACCAGATTGCCGACGCCTTGGGTGAGCGCGTCCATCAGCTTGCCGACAAAACCGCGATGGGCTTCCATCTTCTTGGCATCCGAACCGAGATTGGCGAGCGCCTGATTGACATTGTCGAGACTGGTCTGGATTTGGGAAACGACAGCACTGGACAGCGTCACAGTCCCCAGACTTGCGTTATTCGCCAGGGTGATGACCGAGCCGGACAGGCTGAGATCCTGAGAGCGCAGCGTGATGGAACGCGAGGCATCGGCATCCGCCAGGAAGGCAATGCCGCCGGTGATGGATCCGTTGAGGATGTTGGCACCATCAAATTCGGCATTCTGGAGAATGACCGAGACCTGATCGATCAGCGCCTTGAAGTCAGCATCATAGGCCTTTCGGGAGAAGGTATCGATGGACGGGTCCATCGCTGCAGTGGCTTTTTCGCGCATCTGGACCAGAAGGTCCGATATGGCTTCCCCGGCTGCGAGCGCAACATCAGCAATTGAGACAGACCGGTCGAGACTGGTCTGTACCGCCGACAGGCCGCGGATGTCCGAGCGCATGCCTTGCGCCACGGCATAGACAGCCGCGTTGTCCTTGGCTCCGCCAACGCGCAGGCCGGTATTCAGCTTGGTCTGAACATCGGCGAGCTGGTCGTTGGTCTTGTTAAGGTTCTGCAACGCGACCATGGCCGCGGCATTGGTGTGGATGGAGAGGGTCATGCGGTTCCCCTTTTAATGTCCTTCGGACGGGCCGGGAGACAATTCACCCGGTGTTCGGCATCAAGGGTCGCAAACAGCATGCCGAAGCAGGCCATATTTTATATGTTACATTTCAATAGGTAAGCTTTGGCATATTTTTTCTGTCCAGCCACACGGTCATTTTTGCCGGGCTGATATACGCCTGTAGGCCGCCTTTTGCCGGGTGGCTCGGGTCAGATACGCTGGTCGATCAGACCGCCCTGTTTGGAGCGCAGATATGTAAGCAAGGACAGGAATTCTTCTGTCGGCCATTGACGGACAACGCTGCCATTGCGGCTATCGATCAGACGGTAGACAAAGACGCCTGCCGCCTCGTTCTTCTCGATAGCGAGACGGGAGCCGGCGAAAGCGGTTGCGGCCAGACGGTCGATGGAGGCTTCCAGCTCTTCTCTGGTCTGCGCTTTCGAGGCCTCCTTGTTATCCGCTTCGCGTTCGCCGCCGGGAGAAGCTTCACGGATCGGGGCGGAGGCCATTGGCAGGCCGGAAAACGCAGCCGGCGTTGAGGATGTTACACTTTTGATCAGCTCGTTCATTTCGGGTTGCAAGCGGGTTCTCCGCCCACACCTCCTTTTCTGAACGGATAGCCTCCCTTATCGAGGGGTGGGTGACCGGAACGGAACCCCTTCAATTCCGGCCACCCGAATCCCGCGATTAACGGAAGTATCCGAGGATCGCTGACGGCGCAGAGTTTGCGATGGAGAGCGCCTGAATCCCCAGCTGCTGCTTGACCTGCAGCGACTGAAGGCGGGCACTTTCCTTGGCAAGGTCCGCGTCGACGAGATTGCCGATACCCCGTTCCAGGGCATCCGACAGTTTGCCAACAAACGTCTTGTGGATTTCGAGCGATGTGGAGCCCGTACCCAGACGCGCCAGAGACGCATTCAGGTTATCCAGCGACGTCCCGATCTGGCTGGCAATATTGCTAGCCTGGGTGGCAGTCGAGAAAGACGCATTGGTTGCGATCGTGACGACCGAACCGGCAAGCGACAAATCCTCGTCCGCAACCGTGATGTTGTT
>PFFX01000064.1 GCA_002783385.1 Rhodobacterales bacterium CG15_BIG_FIL_POST_REV_8_21_14_020_59_13
CTAGCCTGTCTTGTTATGTATCCGGTTGCGGAAGCGCCGCGCAACCTAGCTATCCCCAATGCAAGGAACAAGCCGTGTGTGCGGTTGTTATCAGCGCCTGGCCAGAGGGTGCGCGGTTTCCACCAGCGTGCGCAAACGCTCTTCGAGCACATGGGTGTAAATCTGCGTGGTCGAGATATCGGCATGTCCCAGCAAGGCCTGCACGCTGCGCAAGTCCGCGCCATTCGCCAGAAGGTGCGTGGCAAAGGCGTGGCGCAGGACATGGGGCGATATTTTCCTCGAATCGAGCCCGGCGGCGACGGCCAGATCCTTGAGGATGCGGGCAAACTGTTCACGCGTCAGATGGCCTTCAGCCGCACTGGAGGAGGGAAAGAGGAAGCGCCTGGCCCTGGCAAGTTGTGCCGCCCTCGCCTTCGGGAAATGGTCCTCGCGCACCGTCAGATAGGCCGTGATGGCCTCCAGAGCGGGCGGGGTCAGGGGCACCAGGCGCTCCTTGCCGCCCTTGCCGGTGACATAGATGGCGCTTTCCGAGCGCGCGATGGCACTGAGCGGCAGGCTGACCAGCTCGCTGACCCGCAACCCTCCGGCATAGAGGATTTCCAGCAGCGCCCGGGCCCGCAACCCACGCGGGCCGTCCAGCCTCTCTGCCGCTTCAAACAGCGCCTCGACATCACGTTCGGACAGAACTTTGGGCAGCGGCCGACCCTGTTTGGGGCCAGACATGGAACGGGCCGGATCATCGCTGCGAATGCCTTCAGCGAGCAGGAATCGGTAGAAACGCCGTGTTGCTGACAGACGCCGGGCAGATGTCGAAGCGGCAAGACCTTCCCGCGCCATTTCGGCCAGACAGGTTTCAAGATGGCGGGTATCCGCCTCGATCAACTCGGTGCCATGGGCCGACAGGCGAAGAGACATATCATCCAGATCACGGCGATAGGCCTCCAGCGTATTTCGGGCCGCCCCGCGTTCTGCCGCCATCATGTCGAGAAACAGATCGATCAGCTGACCGTCCGTCACGCCAGTTCCACGATCAGGCGTTCCAGCATGATGGAGAGCGCAATATCGCGCAGACCCACTCGGTCGAGTGCCGCGGTAATCCGCATCAGCTCCAGTGCAGACGCACCCGCTGGCCCATCCTCCAGCACCTGGGCGGCCAGCAAGGCGGTTTCCGCCCGTGCTCCTGCCAGGGCGGCTGCATCCATGGCGGCAAGCGCGTTGGACACCTCCCCGGTTTCTGCATTGAAAAGAGCAAGCCGCAGATCGGCAGGTGCACCAGCGCCGAGACCAGCCAATCCCGCGACATCACCCAGACCCTCGGTGCCAGCTTCTAGGCGTGCCTGAATCAGGGCGGCAGATGTCGAGCGCCGGATATGGTCCTGCGCCACTGCAAAAGCGAGATCGAGACCGACCAGATAGGAGGGTGAGGGCGGATTCCATTCCGCGCGATCCTGCGCGGGCATATCCATGATCATGCCGGGCTTGGTGGGGTCATACTGCGTTGGGAGCTGACGGAGCGGCGGGCCGGTTTCCAGCGCTTCACGCCAGTCACGCGCCGTGGTCATATCCCCTACAGCCAGAGCGGCGAGTGCAAAGCGTCCTCCGAATTGGATGGTTTCAAAGACAATGGGAAGCGTCGCCACTTCACGGCCATAGCGGCGGGCCACCCGCATGAATTCGCCATCGCGATCGGCTTCCTGCAGTGCGAGTCCCAGCGCCCTGGCCGCAACCAGGCGGTCAAAGTCCTGACGGATCAACTGCTCCAGCATCTGCTCACGCGCGGTGCCTTCCTGCATGGCCAGACCTTCGAGCGCCAGAGCCGGCTCGGCGGTCAGCTCGGCTTGTGCGGAATTGGCCTCGGCGACCTCCACCAGCCATTGCGGCGCACCGGTCAGATCGACCGCGGGGCGGCCTTCAGCCGGAGAAACCGCCGCCAGTGCCCAGTCGAGCCCGGTATCAGCCGAGACGCTGTTCACAGTCCAGCTGCCGATGGTGATGGCATAGAGAAGGCCGTCAAAATTATCGTCCGGCGAGGTGGCGCGCGCCAGATCGGCGGAGAGTTCTGCCGCCGCATCTTCGCCATTGAGGGCATGACAGAAAGCCCGCGCGCGCAGCCAGTAAGCCTGCTCGCGCCCGGTAATCAGCGCATTCGACGTGCGGCACCCGGCATCGCCGGCGGCCAGAGCAAAAGCGGTCTCGGCATGAAGCTGCGCCAGTTGCGGGGCGCGGTCGAGACCCGGTGTCCGTTCCAGAAGGCTGTAAACCGCTTCAGCGCCGGAGGCCGCCAGCAGGCGATCTGCACGCAGTGCGGCCAGTGTTTCATTTCCGCGCCCGCCCTGTGGAGGCGTGCCGCCGGATAAAAGAGCCAGGGCGACGAGATTGGCGCGCGAGGGTGACGCATAGCCAGCACTGGTAGACGATGGCAGGTTTTCCAGCGCGTTGAGGGCGGTCTGAATGGTCGATCCCGCCCACAGGTTTTCGCCCAACCCGTTCTGGGCAACACCAACTTCCAGCGGGTCCAGCGCGCCGAGTTGGCGCACCTCTATATCCTGAGACGCGGCACTGCCCGCAATCAGAAGGGCAAGGGCGCTAGCGAGATAATTCGTCGGTGACATCGACACGAACCTCTTCAGTTTGCGGTTCCAGACTGCCCCCGATCATGGCGAGGACGAAAACTCCTCCCGCCAGAACGACGGCACCGACAATCAGGGCAATAAGGGTGTTACGCATTGCATGCTCCAAGGCTTCCCGTCACATTACGGGTGAATGCGGCAATTTCCAGACCAAGGCTGACGTCTATATGATACTGGTATGAGTGAAGATTCTGCTGATCTGCCACCGGCGGCACGTCCCATCGTGCTGGTCGGGCTGATGGGCGCGGGCAAGACCACGGTCGGCCGCCGCCTCGCGGCAGCGCTGAATCTGCCGTTTGCTGATGCCGATGAGGAGATCGAGAAAGCCGCAAACCGGCCGGTCTCGGAAATCTTTTCCGATTTTGGCGAGGCGGCATTCCGCGATGGCGAGCGGCGGGTGATTGCGCGGCTACTGGATGAGCCGCAGGCTGTCATTGCACTGGGCGGCGGGGCCTTCGTGAATGATGAGACGCGGCGTCTGGTCAGGGAAAAGGCGGTCTCCATCTGGCTGAAAGCCGATCTCGACACGTTGATGGAGCGGGTTTCCCGGCGGGAGACGCGCCCGCTGCTGCAGACCGAGGACCCGCGTGCGGTGATGGCGGATCTGATGGCAAAGCGTGAAGCGGCCTATGCTGAAGCCGATCTGCAGGTTGCGGGCGATGCCGGATCCCATGCCACAGCCGTGAAGCGGATACTCAAGGCTTTGAAAAACTATGGATTTGAGGCGCACGCCGGGAATGACTGACCGCGTCCGGATAGATCTGGGGGCGCGCGGTTATGACGTGCTCCTCGGCCCCGGGGCGCTGGCGGCAGCGCGCCGCCATGATGTGCTGCGCAGCCCCCGCCGCTATGCTGTTCTGGCTGATGCCAATGTGCTGCGCCTGTGCAGCGGCCTGGTTGCCGGTGCCCTTGAGGGCCTGGATGTGGCCGGCGCGCCCATCGAAATACCCGAAGGCGAGCGCGCGAAATCCTTCGCCACCCTGGAAATGGTTCTGGGACGGATGCTGGATCTCGGGCTGGAACGCGGCGATGCGGTGCTGGCGATTGGCGGCGGCGTGACCGGAGATCTCGCCGGGCTGGCCGCCGCCCTTTACAAGCGCGGCATGGATGTCATCCAGGTGCCGACCACGCTACTGGCGATGGCAGATTCCTCGGTGGGCGGCAAGACCGCCATCAACATGCCACAGGGCAAGAATCTGATCGGCGTGTTTCACCAGCCGAGCTTTGTCATTGCCGAGTTCGGCTTTCTGGACACGCTGCCGGATCGGGAACGGCAAGCCGGGTTTGCCGAGATCATCAAGACGGCGCTGATCGGTGACCGGGACTTCTTCGGCCGGCTTGAGGCCGCCGGGCAGAACGGCCTGACTATAAAACACCTGCAAGCCCATCTGAAGACCGCAATCACCTTCAAGGCCGCCATCGTGGCAGCCGACGAGCGCGAAGCCGGGCCGCGCGCCCTCCTCAATCTGGGCCACACTTTCGGTCATGCGCTGGAAAGCGAAGCTTGCGGCGCTCTGTTGCATGGCGAGGCGGTGGCGGCGGGCATGGCGCTGGCGTTTGATTATTCGGTTCGCCTCGGCCTGTGCCCGGATAAGGATGCGGCCCGTGTGCGGGATTATCTTGAGCTGGCGGGCCTCAAGACACGACTTTCTGCCCTGCCCGGAAGGCCTTTTACGCCCGAGGCTATGCTGCAACGCATGCGCCATGATAAGAAAAATTCCGGCGGCCATATCCGCCTTGTACTTGCGCGCGGCATTGGCAATGCCATTCTTCACGATCAGGCTGATTCAGCCGATCTCCTCCACTTTCTGAAAGACCAGATACAATGACCGAAACATGGATCCTGATTTCGCTTGGCGGAATTGTGCTCCTGCTGTGCATGTCCGCCTTTTTCTCGGGCTCGGAAACTGCGCTGACCGCCGTGTCGCGGGCGCGGATGCTGCAGCTGGAACGGGAGGGCAAACACGCCGCACGCCGTGTCACCCTTCTGACCGAAGACCGGGAGCGGTTGATCGGCGGCATTCTGCTCGGCAATAACTTCGTCAATATCATGGCATCCGCGATTGCGACATCGGTCTTCGTGGTTCTCTTCGGACCGGCTGGCGTGCCTTATGCGACGCTGGTGATGACAGCGCTGGTCCTCATTTTTTCAGAAGTCCTGCCCAAGACCTATGCGCTGTCCAATCCTGACCGGTTCGCGCAGGCTGTGTCACTGCCCATCATGCTCTTCGTCAAGGTATTTGCACCGATTGTCGGGGTGGTTCAGGCCATCGTCCGTTTTGCCTTGCGCCTGTTGGGCGCGCGGGTGGAAGGCCCGGTTCTGTCGTCTCATGACGAATTGCGCGGCCATATCGATCTGCACCATCAGGAAGGCGGCGTGGTCAAGGATGATCGTGATATGCTGGGCGGGGTGCTCGATCTACACGATCTGACCGTTGATGATGTCATGGTCCACCGCAAGAATATCACCATGCTCGATGCCGGCCTGCCGGTTGGCGAGATTGTCGCAGCGGCGCTGAACAGTCCGCATACCCGCCTGCCACTCTACCGGGACGATGCGGAAAACATTATCGGCGTGCTCCATGCCCGCGACCTGGCCCGTGCCTTGTTGAAAGCCGGAGGCGATGCTGCCGCGATTGATCTGGATGCGGTCAAACGCGAGCCATGGTTTGTGCCGGAAACCACAGAGCTTCAGGACCAGCTCAACGCCTTCCGTGAAAAGCGCGAGCATTTCGCACTGGTCGTCGATGAATATGGCGCGCTGATGGGGCTGGTTACTCTGGAAGACATTCTCGAGGAGATTGTCGGCGAGATTGAGGACGAGCATGACATCACCGTCGAGGGGGTGCGGCTTGAATCCGATGGTGTATGGCTGGTCGACGGGCACACTCCGATCCGGGACGTCAACCGGGCGCTGGACTGGGATTTACCGGATGAGGAGGCCGTCACCATGGCCGGACTCGTCATCCATGAAAGCCAGACGATTCCCGATGCCGGTCAGGTGTTCAGCTTTCACGGCGTGCGGTTTGAAATCGTCGAGCGGGTCCGCAACCAGATCGTCCTGATGCGGTTACAGGAATTGCCGGAAGAGGCCTGATTTCATCCTGCGCGATTATTTTTCTTGCCTTCTTCAGAGGGGCGGTAATTACCTGTATTTATTGATGTACCTCTCAAATTATCATCTCTGAACTCCTCCACCGTCATCCCCCGATTTATTCGAGGGATCTCTCCATGACAAAGAGATCACCCGGACTCGCGCAAGCGCGACCGGGTGATGACGCGGGGAGTGGCGGCATATCACCTCAGGAAGAAGCGCTTTCCGCAAAGAAACTCCTCACCCTCGAAACCGGATTGACCATCCGGCTTCTCTGCCCTCTCCCCTTGAAAGGGGCGAGGGGAATTATTTCAGCTTCCGGAACAGGATTTCGAGCCCGTTGAGGAAGGCCGAGCGGTCGCGGTGCGAATAGGGCCGCCCGCCGCCGCCTTCCATGGCACCGGCGGAGCGCAGATCGGTCATCAGATTGCGCGTCGCCAGAACCGCACCGATATTATCGGCATCAAAGGCCTTACCCTTGTGATCAATGGCCAGCGCGCCCGCCTTCAGGCAGCGGTCAGCGAGCGGGATGTCGCTGGTGACGCAGATATCGCCCGGCCCGATATGCTCCGCGATCCAGTTGTCGGCGGCATCGGCGCCTTCGGGAACGATGACCAACGCTGCCCACGGGCTTTGCGGACGCCGCAACCCGCCATCACAGACCAGTTTTACTTCGGTTTCGTGGCGTTCGGCGACGCGAATCGATTCGTCCTTCACCGGACAGGCATCGGCATCAATGTAGAGGGTCATATTCAAGCCCTCCTTCGAGGCTCACTGCGTTCGCACCTCAGGATGAGGTGTGTGGAACCAAAAGAACCAAACGACCTCATGTTGAGGTGCTTTTCGAAGAAAAGCCTCGAAGCACACAAGGCTATTTCACCGTCAGGCGGAGGGCATGGACCGGGCCGGCGAGCTCGTCCGCCAGCACGGTGTTGATGGCGCGCTGGCGGTCCAGGCGGGACAGTCCGGCCAGCTGGCTGGCGGATATTTCGACGTGAAAATGGCTCTGCCCGCCATCGGGCGCGCCGGCGTGCCCGGCATGCAGCGCGCTCTCATCGGTGACAGTGAGTGCCTCCGGCGCAAACGCCTTGCGCAGTTTTGTCTCTATTCGTGACTGAACTTCACCTGCCAAAGCTGTCTCCCATTAGTTGCCGCTTAAACCCTGTCGCCCCATACTTAGAGTCATGGAAGGCGAATTTACATACAAGCCGCGGTTCAGAGACATCCGCATCAAGCCGCCCAAGGATCAGGCGGCCCCGGAAGAACGTGTGTGCGAATGGCCGGGTTGCCGTGCGCATGGCGACAGCCGCGCGCCCAAGGGCACGGCCGATCTCGAGGATGTGCACTGGTTCTGCCAGAGCCATGCCGGCCAGTATAACAAATCCTGGAATTTCTTTGAGGACATGGATGAGGATGCGGTCGCGGCGTTCAATGCCTCGGCGCATTATGGTCATCGCCCGACCTGGAATTTCCGCTCGAATACCGGGCAGGCAAAGCGCGCCGGCAAGGCGTCGAAGGATTTCCGCGACGGTTTTACCGATCCCTACAATCTGTTCGGCAAACGGCCGGAAGGCGATGTGCCGCCCGAAGAACGCCGCAAGCGCTATGGCAAGCTGCAATCCATGGCTCTGGAAACGCTGAATCTGGACGGCAGCGAGAGCAAGAGCGTTATCAAGAGACGCTATGCGCAGATGGTGAAGCGCTTTCACCCGGACGCCAATGGCGGTGACCGTTCTTCGGAAGAACAGCTGGGCCGGGTGATCCACGCCTACCAGATCCTGAAAAATGCGGGAATGGCGTAACAGCTTGTGAGCAGGTGCGCACTTTCCGCGCCGGGCGGCTGCGTGCTAGTCATCCCGTACACATGAAATCCGCGCTGGAGATTGCGCAGGATCGCCCGATATATGAGTGTCATGAGCGACGATTTTCCCCTGAATGAACCCGATCTGATTGCCGATTGCGAAGCTCTGTTCGGCTTCGACCCCGGATTCGAGGTGCCGGCCTTTTCCCGGCCGGATGAGCACACGCCGCCGGTGGATGAAGCCTATGTCTTCGATCCGGCCACGACGCGGGCAATTCTGGCGGGCTTTGCCCGCAATCGCCGGGTGATGATCCAAGGCTATCACGGCACCGGGAAATCCACCCATATCGAACAGGTCGCGGCGCGCCTCAACTGGCCCTTGATCCGCATCAATCTGGACAGCCATGTCTCGCGCATCGACATGGTCGGCAAGGACGCCATCGTGTTGCGCGACGGCAAGCAGGTCACCGAATTCCAGGAAGGCATATTGCCCTGGGCGCTGCAACGCCCGGTCGCCCTGTTGTTTGATGAATATGACGCCGGCCGCCCGGACGTGATGTTCGTGATCCAGCGGGTGCTTGAATCTGCAGGCTCGCTGACCCTGCTGGACCAGACCAAGGTGATCCGCCCGCACCCGTATTTCCGCCTGTTTGCGACCACGAACACGGTCGGGCTGGGCGATACGACGGGTCTTTATCACGGGACGCAGCAGATCAATCAGGGTCAGATGGACCGCTGGTCGATCGTGGCGACACTGAATTACCTGCCGGCCGAAACCGAGGAGAAGATCATCCGGTCGCGCCTGCCGGGCATGGCCGCGACGGCAGAGGGCCGCAAGACCATCGCTGACATGGTGAAGGTCGCGGATATGAGCCGCGATGCCTTCATGAATGGCGATATATCCACGGTGATGAGCCCGCGTACCGTGCTGACCTGGGCGGAAAATACCGATATTTTCGGTGATATCGGCCATGCCTTCCGCCTGACCTTCCTGAACAAGTGCGACGAGCTGGAACGGCCCACGATTGCCGAATTCTACCAGCGCGTCTTCGGCGAGGATTTGCCTGAAGCGCCGCTGAAACCCTCGCCTGCGAAACCGGCCAGCGCGGCGTAGGCCGCGAGATGACCGATAATCCCCTCGCCGATGCGTTCAAGCGCGCGCTGGCCATTTCCGCCCGGGCCATTGCGCAGGACAAGGATCTGGAGGTGCGCTTTGGCGGCGAGATTGCGAGCTATGCCAAGGGCAAGATGACCCTGCCCAATCCGGGCGAGGTGGATGCCGCTTCGGCCCGCGCGGCCCGCGGGCGGTCCGATGCGATTGCCCTGAAACTGTTGCATCACAACACACAGACTTATGCTGAAACCCTGCCGCCAGGGTCTCAGGCGCGGGCGATTTTCGAGGCGGCCGAGCAGGCGCGCGTTGAGAGCCTCGGGGCGAAGGCGATGCGCGGCGTTGCCGTCAATCTGGAAGCGGCGCTGGAGGCGAAAGCTGTCCAGAAAGGCTGGAACCGGGTCGAGGACCGCCAGCAGGCGCCGCTGAACGAGGCCGTCGGCCTGATGGTCCGTGAACGGATTACCGGCCGCCCGACGACGAAGCTGGCTGAAGGGCTGATGACCGTCTGGCGCGAGGATCTGGAGACACGGGCGGGCGAGGCGCTGGATGCACTGGCGGAAAGCGCTGATGATCAGAAAGCCTTTGCAAAGGCGCTGGAAGAGGTGATCCGCGATCTTGATCTGGCCGACGAGCTGGGCGGGGATCCGGAACAGTCCGACAGCGAGAATGATGATGCCGGCAGTGAACGCGAGCAGCAGACCGGTGAGGAGGATGGCGACAGCGAACCCGACAGCGATCAGGGCGAGGATGTCGATGCCGAGGGCGGCAGCGCCGATGAAGACGAGATCGATTACCAGTCTGACGAAACCCTGGGCGAGTTGGACAGCGATGAAGATGCCGGTGAGGCCGCCCGCGCCGAACGCCCCAATTATGCGCGGTATGAAGACCGTCCTGCGGAAATCTATCGCATTTTCACCACCAAATTCGACGAGGTCATCCGCGCCGGAGATCTGTGCGACGAGGAGGAGCTGGCCCGCCTGCGGCGCTATCTCGATCAGCACATGAAGGGGGTTGAGAATGTCGTCGGCCGTCTCGCCAACCAGCTGCAACGCCGCCTGATGGCGCAGCAGACCCGGGCCTGGAGTTTTGATCTGGAAGAGGGCGTGCTGGACCCGGCCCGCCTGACCCGTGTCGTCACCGATCCCACCTCGCCGCTTTCTTTCAAGCAGGAGCTGGAAACTGATTTCCGCGATACGATCGTCACCCTTCTGATCGATAATTCCGGCTCCATGCGGGGACGGCCGATCATGACGGCAGCCTCCTGTGCCGATATACTGGCCCGGACTCTGGAACGCTGCGGAGTGAAGACCGAGATTCTCGGCTTTACCACCCGGTCCTGGAAGGGCGGACGCGCCAAGGAAGCCTGGATCGAGGCAGGCAAGCCGGTCAATCCGGGCCGCCTCAATGATATCCGGCACATTGTCTATAAAAATGCCGACGAGCCGTGGCGGCGTTCCCGCGTCAATCTCGGCCTGATGATGCGCGAAGGCCTGCTGAAGGAAAATATTGATGGCGAAGCCCTGCAATGGGCCTGGAAGCGCCTTGCCATGCGGCCGGAACAGCGGCGCATCCTGATGGTGATTTCCGATGGGGCGCCGGTCGATGACGGCACCCAGTCGGCCAATCCCGGCGCCTATCTGGAACGGCATCTGCGTGAGATGATCGCCCTCATCGAGAACCGCTCTGATGTGGAATTGCTGGCCATTGGCATCGGCCATGACGTAACGCGCTATTACCGCCGTGCCGTCACCATCACCGATGTCGAGCAACTCGGCGGGGCCATGACCGAACAGCTGGCCGCCCTGTTCGACAAGGACGTGCCGGGCATGCGCGGGCCTGCCATAAACGCGTCATCATCAAAGGGTACACGCGGGCTGACACGGGCCGGCTGGGCCGAACTGGGAGCCAAGGTGTGAGATATCTGACCGGTTTTGCCGCGCTGTTATTGCTGGCCGCCTGTACAAGCGATCCAGGGGCCGGGCCGATTCTGATCGAGACTGAAAAGGTCGCGCTTTATCCGGATACACCGGAGCGTCTGGATGTGGGCGCGCTGGAATATCGCGGCGGCCTGGTGCTGACCTCGCCGGATCAACGCTTTGGCGGGCTGTCGGCAATGGAGATCGAGGATGGCCGCTTGCTGGCGATTTCCGATTCGGCCTACTGGCTGACAGCGCATCTGGAATTTGATGATGCCGGCATGCTGACCGGTCTGTCGCAGGCTTTCTATGCGCCGATGCTGGACGCTGAGGGCAAACACCTGACAGGTGATTTCGCCGATGCCGAGGGGCTCGCCCCGCTGGGTAATGGCGCATTCGCGGTCAGTTTTGAACGCGAACTCCGCATTGACCGCTATGATCTCTCACCAGAC